>NZ_JAQMTI010000095.1:0-93481 GCF_028329225.1 Sphaerospermopsis kisseleviana CS-549
GTTGTCAAGGTACAGATTGCCGTTAGGCAGTTAGGTTTTTATACAGGTTGATTACCGTTCCTGTGAGAATGATTATAGCACAGGTGACTGAGGCGTAAACGCCTCCTTATGCTTTCATCCCTTGCCTCAAGGACGGTTAAGTTTTTCCGCTACCCTCCAAAACTCAACCGTTCGGCTGAAGCTCACGGCGAAGCCTCAAGGGTTTTCAGCCCATTTTCTTATAAGTTATAGGTTATGGGTTACCAGTTACATCACGTTGCGAGTGAATGAAGTACACATATTCATGTTATAAATCTTGCGGTATGGACAGGAAAGCCAGCCCTTGTGTAGCGTTCGGCTGATAAAATGGTTAAGCTGGAAACCATTGCCCTGCAAATGTATCTACCACCATGTCTGTTAATACCAAACTATACGAAGGCAAAGCCAAAATTCTCTACACCACAGACGATCCTGAAGTCTTGTTGGCTGATTTTAAAGATGATGCAACTGCATTTAATGCTCAAAAGCGGGGTAGCATCCAGGGAAAAGGTAGCATAAACTGCACCATTTCCAGCAAGTTGTTTGAACAGTTGGCAGCGCATGGCATCAAGACACATTATATTGATTGTCCAGCGCCCAATCAAATGCTGGTGAAAGCAGTTAAGATTGTGCCATTGGAAGTTGTGGTCAGAAATATAGCTGCTGGTAGTCTTTGTCAACAAACAGGATTGCCACTAGGTACAATTCTGGAACAGCCTTTGGTAGATTTTTATTACAAAGATGACCAATTGGGAGATCCTCTACTCACACGCGATCGCTTACTGCTCCTGCAACTAGCAACTGAGGAACAAGTTGACAGTATTGCCCATCTGGCATTACAAATCAATGACTTTCTCAAAAGCTTTTGGCAAAAGTGCGGCATAACCCTAGTAGATTTTAAACTCGAATTTGGTTTGGACTCACAACAGCAGTTGTTGTTGGCCGATGAAATAAGTCCTGATACCTGTCGTTTATGGGATATGACAGAAAATGATCCTAACCGTCGAGTAATGGATAAAGATCGGTTTCGTAGGGATTTAGGAAATGTAGAAAATGCCTACCAGGAGGTTTTACAAAGGGTATTACAAGTAGTAGAGAGCAAAAATTAACTGTGTGTACATAGTCATTTTTCTGATATGACTAATGACTAATGACCAGTGACTCATGACGAATGACGAATGACTTAATTGTGTGTGGTAGTGAAGAGGAATATGAGTAAAAAGCATTTATCTCCTGTATTTCTGGCAGTTGTAGCCATCGCTGTCCCTGTTGACAACTCACTCAGTGCGACTGCACAAACTCCTGATAAAACCCAGCAAGTAACAGAGGTTGCCACGGTAGAAACCAACCAGCCACTACCACAGGAAACTGGTCAAAATGATGTTAGCGCAAATCAAGAAACTCCCGTCTTGGCAAAGGCAGTAGTTATAAAACCCGAATCTGACTCATCGACACCTGCTGTCAAAGTCTCACCAACAGCTAACTCAGCATCAATAGCAACACCAGAAGTAATCATAACAACGGCAACAACACCCTCAAAAACGGCTCAAATTCTCAAAGCTGCATCATCTCGCAACTCAGAACAGAAAGCAAAATCAGAAGTAATTATATCAACGGCAACAACACCAGCAAAAACAGCACAAGTTCTAGAGCCAGAAGTAAATCCTGATACCAATTCTACCCAGGAAAATGCCGAGCCACCCACAGCACAACCGACTTTCCCTAGTAATTCAGAAACAACGGAACCCCGTGTACTAGTGTCAGAAGTAGCAGTAACATCACCAGATGGAGCAATCTCACCAGAACTAGAAAACCAAGTTTACCGAGTGATTCGTACCCAACCAGGACAAACAACCACCCGTTCCCAATTACAAGAAGATATTAATGCTATATTTGCCACAGGTTTCTTCTCTAACGTGCGAGCCGTACCAGAAGATACACCTGTGGGTGTAAGGGTGAGTTTCGTGGTTGATCCTAATCCTGTCCTGAGTAAAGTAGAAGTCGAAGCTAACCCTGGAACTGATGTTCCTTCTGTACTCCCAACTAACACAGTAGATAAAATCTTCAGTGAACAGTATGGTAGAATCCTCAACTTGCGTGACTTGCAAGAAGGAATTAAACAGTTAACCAAAGAGTATCAAGACAGAGGTTATGTACTGGCCAACCTCATTGGAGCGCCAAAAGTCTCAGAAACCGGAGTTGTCACCCTACAAGTAGCAGAAGGGGTAGTAGAAGATGTCAAAGTTCGCTTCCGTAATAAAGAAGGACAGGAAGTAGACGAAAAAGGAGAACCCATTCGGGGACGCACAAAAGAATATGTAATTAAACGGGAATTAGAATTAAAGTCTGGTCAAGTATTTAACCGTAATACAGTCCAAAAAGACTTACAAAGAGTATTTGGGCTGGGATTGTTTGAAGATGTGAATGTGTCCCTTGACCCTGGCACAGACCCCAGTAAAGTTGATGTAGTGGTGAATGTAGCTGAACGCAGCAGTGGTTCAATAGCTGCTGGTGCTGGTATTAGTTCTGCCAGTGGATTATTTGGTACAATTAGCTATCAACAGCAAAACCTGGGAGGTAGAAACCAGAAACTAGGGGCAGAAGTGCAGCTAGGTGAAAGAGAACTGCTGTTTGATCTGCGGTTGACAGATCCGTGGATTGCGGGTGATCCTTACCGCACTTCTTATACAGCTAATATTTTCCGTCGTCGTTCAATTTCTCTGATTTTTGAAGGTAAGGATGACAACATTGAAACCTATAACCCCAATAATCCCACTAATACAAATGATCAAGATCGTCCCCGGATTACCCGTTTAGGTGGTGGCGTTTCTTTTACTCGTCCTCTTTCTCCTAATCCTTATGAAAAGTCAGAGTGGGTGGCTTCAGCTGGGTTGCAGTATCAACGAGTTTCTAGCCGTGATGCTGATGGTAATGTGAGAAGAGAAGGGGCAAGATTTAATGATAATGGTCAACCAATTAGCGATAGGATTCCCCTAACCCAATCGGGAACAGGTGAAGACGATTTACTACTATTACAACTGGGCGCACAACGCGATCGCCGTAATAATCCCTTACAACCTACCAACGGTTCTTATCTCCGTGTCGGAGTTGATCAATCTGTACCCATAGGCTCAGGTAATATTTTCCTGACCAGAGTTAGGGGTAACTACAGCCAATATTTGCCTGTGAACTTTTTGAGTTTTGGCAAAGGTCCACAAACTCTGGCGTTTAACCTTCAAGGTGGTACAATTCTCGGAGACTTACCCCCCTACGAAGCTTTTACCCTTGGCGGTAGTAATTCTGTGCGTGGTTACGATGAAGGTAGATTAGCCACTGGACGTAGTTATGTACAAGCATCTGTTGAATATCGTTTTCCTGTCTTCTCTGTAGTCAGTGGCGCACTATTTTTTGATTATGGTAGTGATTTGGGAAGTAGTACCAGAGCAGCAGAAATTCTTAACAAAAATGGTAGCGGCTACGGTTATGGTTTAGGTGTGCGTGTACAGTCTCCACTTGGACCTATTCGCATAGATTATGGTTTAAGTGATGATGGTGATAGCCGCATCAACTTTGGGATTGGGGAAAGGTTTTAAGAGGTGACTGGTGACTGGTGACTGGGGATAAATATTTACCTCCTGACTCCTGACTCCTGACTTCTACTTTCAGGGTGTTTACTACATACAGAACAAATGAGTAACAAAAAGCAAAATCATATATTGGTTTTTAGGCTATGCACCAACACACATTAGCTGGGGAAATTATCCACAAAGGTGTGGGACTGCATAGCGGTGTAAATACCAGGGTGCGGATACTACCAGGAGAACCGGGAAGCGATCGCTATTTTGTGCGGGTGGATTTGCCCAATTCGCCGATAATTCCTGCTAAAATTGCAACAGTTAATCAAACTGTTCTCTCGACTCAGTTGGGGACAGATGAGATTTATGTTCGCACGGTAGAGCATTTGTTAGCGTCTTTGTCCGCTATGGGTGTGGATAATGCGCGGATTGAAATTGATGGACCAGAAGTACCGCTGTTAGATGGTTCGGCTCAAATTTGGACTGATAGTATTGCTGCTGTGGGTTTGGTATCACAGTCTGTTGGTGATGAATCAGCGCCTATAGTTATCAAAGAACCTATTTCGGTTCATCAAGGTGATACTTTTGTCTGCGCTTTTCCCGCACCAGAAACCCGTTTTAGCTATGGGATTGATTTTGATGTACCTGCAATTGGTAATCAATGGTACAGTTTCTCATTATCTAGTAATCTAGAAAATACGGAAAATTCCTTTGTGACAGAAATTGCACCGGCTCGTACTTTTGGGTTATTACATCAAATTGAATATCTGCAAAAATCAGGATTGATCAAAGGTGGCAGCTTGGATAATGCTCTTGTTTGTGGTGCTGATGGTTGGCTAAATCCACCGTTAAGATTTGCAAATGAGCCAGTACGTCATAAAATCTTGGATTTAGTGGGAGATATTAGCTTATTAGGTAAATTTCCTGTTGCTCACTTCTTGGCTTACAAAGCTAGTCACAATCTCCATATTCAGTTGGCAAAGAAGATTTTAGAATTTTGCTGAGGAATTTGGCTAAAAATTAACTAAAATTTAAGATTGTACGCTATTTTCTAGCCTACTTAATTTCCAGATTCTTATAAAATATAGTACCAATGTCAACTCTCACCCAAGCTAATTCTACTCAAGTGACTACATCTGAAGGAGAACATCAGGAAACCAATACACCGGCAATTAAAACAACCTTCACGGTGGAAGAGATTCAGCAACTGCTACCGCACCGTTATCCTTTTTTGCTTGTCGATAAAATTATTGACTATGTTCCTGGAAAATTGGCTGTGGGTGTAAAAAACGTTACCTTTAATGAACCTCAGTTCCAAGGTCATTTCCCCGGACGCTCATTGATGCCTGGTGTACTCATTGTAGAAGCGATGGCGCAGGTTGGAGGGGTTATTATGACCCAAATGCCTGATATACCAAAAGGACTGTTTGTGTTTGTGGGTATTGATAAAGTCCGTTTCCGTCGCCAAGTCGTACCTGGTGATCAGTTAATTATGACAGTGGAACTGTTGTCTATTAAGCAGCGTCGTTTTGGTAAAATGCAAGGACGAGCCGAAGTTGATGGACAACTGGCTGCTGAAGGGGAGCTAATGTTTTCTTTGGTTAGCTAAGTTTAGCTAAGTTTAGCTACAACTAGGCTGAATTTGGCTTTTTAGATTTGGGGCATAGCCGTAAACTGCCCTAAGTCAATTATAAGTAAGAATAACTGTAAACACGAAAAATCACAAGCGTATTTACTGTTGGCTGGACTTTGATCAGACAATTTTGGATTTAAGGTTTAAGATTTGTTTCAATAATAAATTTAGGTACTTGTACCCTTTTGTTATTTTTAGATAGCTATCTTCAATCCAAAATCTAAAATCTAAAATCCAAAATTCGTTATCCTCACACATAACACACATAACTTATTTTGCCCGACACTTTTTTTTCAATGAACTCAGTTCTGGAGAGTCACCCTTGAAGACACTTATTCATCCAACTGCTGTAATACATCCTGATGCGGAACTCCACTCAACGGTGCAAGTCGGTGCTTATGCTGTGATTGGAGCGAATGTCAAAGTCGGACCGGAAACTGTAATTGGCGCTCATGCAGTTTTAGATGGTCTTTGTGAAATCGGGGCGGGAAATCATATTTTTCCCGGTGCTGTTATTGGTATGGAACCCCAGGATCTCAAGTATGTGGGAGAACCTACTTGGGTAAAAATTGGTGATAATAATGCTATTCGTGAGTATGTAACTATTAACCGCGCTACTGGCCGGGGTGAGGCGACGATCATCGGTAACGGTAATTTACTGATGGCTTATGTTCATGTTGGACATAATTGCGTGATTGAGGACTCGGTGGTTATTGCTAATTCTGTGGCTTTAGCGGGTCATGTTCACATCGAGTCAAGAGCCAGATTAAGCGGGGTTTTAGGTGTTCATCAGTTTGTACATATCGGTGGTATGTCTATGATTGGTGGGATGACTCGCATTGATCGAGATGTTCCTCCTTATATGTTGGTTGAGGGCAATCCATCACGGGTGCGATCGCTCAATTTGGTGGGGTTAAAACGCTCAGGAATGCCCGCTAAAGATTTCCAATTGCTGAAAAAAGCTTTTCGCATTCTCTACCGTTCTGATTTGCTGTTTAAAGAGGCTTTGGCAGAGTTGGAATTGTTGGGAGATACCGCACAGTTGCAACATCTCCGCCGTTTTCTGCTATTGTCGCAAATGCCAGGAAGACGCGGTTTAATTCCTGGAAAGGGAAAGAGTACCGCGAGTGATGAATGATGAATCATATCTAGAACAGAAGTCACTCGATTTTGGATTGAAGATTTTGGATTTTGGATTGACGTTAGCGAAGCGTACACAGCGCAGCGAGTATTTCTCCGTTTTGAAGGACTCAGACCTGTATCAAATTTTTTAATCTAAAATCTAAAATCTAAAATCTAAAATTCCCAGTCAGGAGTCAGGAGTCAGAATATTTGGTAAAACAGTAGATTATAATTGGGATGATTTTTGGCTTAACCTGGAAAAGCTAATTGCTTATAAATCTAAAATGTAAAATCTAAAATCTAAAATCTAAAATCTAAAATCTAAAATTCAAATGCGGATATTTATCAGCACTGGGGAAGTTTCTGGCGATTTACAAGGGGCGTTATTAATTACGGCGCTACAAAATCAAGCTCAAGCTTTGGGGTTAAATTTAGACATTGTGGCCTTGGGTGGTGAGAAGATGGCCGCAGCAGGGGCGACAATTTTAGGGGATACTAGCGGTATTGGTTCGATGGGTATAATTGAAGCTTTGCCGTATTTTATTCCTACTATTCAGGTACAAAAAAGGGCGATCGCCTATTTACAAAAAAATCCCCCTGATATCATAGTTTTGATTGATTATATGACTCCTAATATCGGGATTGGTAGTTATATGAATGAACATTTTCCCGATGTTCCTGTGGTGTATTACATCGCGCCTCAAGAATGGGTGTGGTCGATGAGTTTGGAGAGAACTAAAAAAATTGTTAGTTTTACAGATAAACTATTAGCAATTTTCCCAGAAGAAGCTCGTTATTATCAAGAAAAAGGGGCTAAAGTTAATTGGGTGGGTCATCCTTTAGTTGATAAAATGGCTAATGCACCGAGTCGGGAAACTGCACGGGAGATGTTAGGAATTAAAGAGGGAGAAATAGCGATCGCTCTTTTACCTGCTTCCCGTAGTCAAGAATTAAAATATTTATTACCTGTCATTTTTCAAGCTGCTCAAAATATTCAATCTAAGTTACCAACAGCGCGGTTTTTTATTCCTTTATCTTTGGAAAAATTTAGAGATAAAATTGAAAAATCTATTCAAAATTATGGTTTAAAAGCAACAATATTATCTGGTAAACAACAGGAAATTTTTGCTGCTGTAGATTTGGCAATTACTAAATCTGGAACAGCAAATTTAGAGTTAGCTTTAGCTAATGTTCCCCAGGTAGTAGTTTACAGTCTTAGTCCTTTTACTGCTTGGGTTGCGCGGAAAATTCTTAAAGGTTCAATTCCCTTTGCTTCACCTGTAAATTTAGTTGTGATGCGGGAAATTGTTCCAGAATTTTTACAGGAACAAGCAACAGTAGAGAATATTACTCAAGCAGGAATGGAATTATTATTAAATACTGAAAAGCGGGAAAGAACTTTATTAGATTATCAAGAAATGCGGCAATGTCTGGGAGATTTGGGAGTGTGCGATCGCGCTGCTAAGGAAATTTTAGAAATGCGGTGATTGGTAATTGGTAATTGGTAATTGGTAATTGGTGATAAGATTTATTATATTGTTCCCTATTCCCTATTCTCTAATTAAATAGAAAAAATAAGTCTGTAGGGGTTTAGCACTACTCAACCCTTACAATTTATAATGTTATATTGATAAACAATAACTAATCAATGATGAAAAAAAGACCCATAGCAGTTGATTTGTTTGCAGGTGCAGGAGGAATGACCCTGGGTTTTGAACAAGCTGGTTTTGATGTCCTTGCTGCTGTAGAATTAGACCCTATACATTGTGCAATTCATCAATTTAATTTTCCTTTTTGGAAGGTGTTATGTAAAAGTGTAGAAGATACCACAGGATTAGAAATTAGAAATAGTAGCGAAATTGAAAATCAAGAAATTGATGTTGTTTTTGGTGGTCCACCGTGTCAAGGGTTTTCATTAATTGGTAAACGGTCTTTTGATGACCCCAGAAATTCTTTAGTGTTTCATTTTATTAGGTTGGTTTTAGAATTACAACCTAAATATTTTGTTATGGAAAATGTTAAAGGAATGACAGTAGATAAACACAAAGAATTTATTGCCGAAATTATTGATACTTTTGAAAATAACGGTTATAAAGTAAATCATAATTATCAAGTTTTAAATGCTGCTAATTATGGAGTACCGCAAAATCGAGAAAGATTGTTTTTACTAGGTTGTCGTCGAGATTTAGAATTACCAAATTATCCTGATAAAATCACCCATCCAGCTAAATTAAATACTAACTCAAAAAAAGCTGTGAAACTACCTGCAACCCCTACGGTGTGGGAAGCATTACAAGATTTACCAACAATTGAAAATTACCCAGAATTATTACAACAAGATTGGGTTTTAGCTGAATTTGGTAAACCCAGTAAATACGGGATGAAAATGCGTAATCTGTGCATTGCTAATAATAATTATTCCTACTCCCGTAAATTTGATCATCACATTTTAACATCGAGTTTAAGAACAAAACATAGTCCTGCATCTGAAGAAAGATTTGCGTCAACTCCTCATGGTAAAAATGAACCAATTAGCCGTTTTTATAAACTCGATCCTGACGGTTTATGTAATACATTAAGAGCAGGAACAGCTAGTAATAAAGGTGCTTTTACCTCTCCTCGTCCTATACATCCATTTACACCAAGATGTATCACTGTTAGGGAAGCTGCGCGTTTACACTCCTTTCCTGACTGGTTTAGATTTCATCCCACAAAATGGCATGGTTTTAGACAAATTGGTAATTCTGTTCCTCCACTTTTAGCGCAAGCAGTAGCAGCGGAAATTATTAAGGTTTTGAATGTGGAAGTTGAACAACCCACAAGTGTTAAAATTTTAGATGAACTTAGTTTATTAACACTTGATATGTCAGATGCAGCTAAATATTTTGGAGTGAACCCTCATGTTATAGAACCTAGAACAAGAAAAAAATGATTATCACTCAACGATGTTTTTTACCAAGGAATAAGTACCATGAAAGAAGGTTTATATAACTCGGTTATTATCGGAATTTTCCAACGTTATTACACAAGTGGATTGGAATATTTTGAATTTAATCGGAATGAACTACCTGAAATTGCTCAAGAGTTAGGTATTCAATCAGCTAAAAATTTAGGAGATATTCTCTATTCTTTTAGATTTAGAAAACCACTACCTAAAGTAATTACAGATACTGCTCCCGAAGGGTTAGAATGGATTATTGAATTAAATGGTACTGGTAACTATTGCTTTCGACTGGTAAAGATTAATCGGATTATTCCCAATCAAAATTTAATACCAATTAAAATACCGGATGCAACACCTGAAATTATTAATCAATATATGTCAGGTGATGAACAAGCTCTTTTAACTAAAATCCGATATAATCGTTTAATAGATATATTTCTGAGCATTACAGCATACTCTTTACAAAATCACCTCAGAACTAATGTTAAGGGTATTGGACAAATAGAAATAGATGAGGTTTATGTTGGTGTGAATAACAATGGTATGCAGTTTATCATACCTGTTCAAGCAAAAGCAGGAAGTGATCAACTTTCTGTGGTACAAACCAAACAAGATATTAGTTATTGTTTTGATAAATTCTCTAGCTTAGTTTGTCGTTCGATATCAGCACAATTTATGAACAATGGACTTATTACTATTAGGACTTACGCAAGATGTGACTGAAAACCTTATTCTTGCGTAGGGGTAATTCATGAATTACCCCTACTTTCGTTTCCTTTTGCGTAAGTCCTGACTTGGATTTTTATCTTTTCGGGAAATACCCGCTATTCTTGATGCCTTGGAAAAAATTAAAAATATACCTAATATAATATTATGTGATGGTCAAGGAATTGCCCATCCACGCAGATTTGGAATAGCTTGCCATTTAGGTGTTTTAGTAGATATACTAACTATAGGTGTAGCAAAATCTTTACTTATTGGCAAATATGAAGAATTACCAGCAGTTAGAGGAAGTTGGCAACCATTAATACATACAAATGAAACCGTAGGCGCAGTTTTACGGACTCGTACTGGAGTTAAACCTTTATATATCTCCACAGGCCATCGTATTAGCTTACCTACAGCAATTGACTATGTATTACGGTGTACACCTAAATATCGGTTGCCCGAAACTACCCGCATTGCTGATAAACTAGCATCTAACAGATAAAGTATAAAAAGTATATATGGTGAAGATAATCATTCTTTAATTTTAATTCTCAAGACTTGCTAAATGGCTACCAATCATGTTAGGAATCCCACAGCATAAAGTTGAATTCATTAAATATTAACGTTATCTAAAAATCATGAATGTACTAACTTTACAGTGGCAAGAAGCAGGTCAAAATAAAATTCAACAAATTTATGAAAAACATAACAGCAAAAACGCTGGTACTTGTCGCATTGGACGTGATCCAGCAAAGTGTGATATTGTTTTAACTCATCCAACAGTATCCGGTTTACATATTGAAATATTTTTTGATGCTCAAAAGCAACGTTTTTATATTAGAAATTTACGGGAAATAAACCCCCCACAAATAGATGGTAAATCTTTAGTTAAAGGGGAAATAGCTTTAAATGAAAAAAGCATTATTTATTTAGGACAACAACAACTACAAGTTACGGCAATTTCTGTTAGTAGTATTCCCTCTACCATCATAGTCCAACCACCAAAACAACCCGTACATCATCATCATAAACCGTCAATTCCAACACAACCAAATCCGGTGTATGGTTTAGACTGTCCTAAATGTCATAAAGTTTCCCCACCAGAAAATTTACAAATAGGTTGTCCTTGGTGTGGTACATCTTTAGCTGCTGCTGTTAGTGTACTTATTGGGTGATTGGTGACTGGTGATTGGTGACTGGTGACTGGTGACTGGTGATTGGTGACTGGTGATTGGTGACTGGGAAAAACCACTAATAACTAACAACTAATAACTAACAACTAATAACTAACAACTAATAACTAACAACTAATAACTAACAACTAATAACTAATAACTAATGACTAATTTACAAATTCAATTAAGTTGGGAAGATCCAACAACGGGAGAAAGACGAGAACCTAAATTAAATGTCCCTATTGCTTTTGGTCGAGAATTTGCTAAGTTACCAACAGAAATTAGGGGTCAGCGTGTTTCGCGGATGTTATTAAATAGTAATGAAGTTTCTCGTTATCATGCTTTAATTGATTGGGAACAAGATTGGGAACAAAATAATTTTGTAGTTATTGATCAAAATAGTGCTAATGGTGTTTATGTTAATGGACAAAAACAAACACGCTGTCAGTTAGCTAATGGTGATACTTTGCAAATTGGACCTTATATGATTACTGTCCAGTTTGGATTAAATACTGTTATTCCTACACCTAATAATCCTTCGACTATTCAATTTAATCCTAATACTAATCTTCCAGATCCTAATAGATCTCCAGTTCGTCCAGTTACACCTTTAGGAAGTAATTTTCCACCTTCGGAATTTCAGAATCACAAAGTTGATTTACAAGCTATTCATGCTACTGGTTTACCTATTGATGAATGTGATTATTTAGCCGTTGGTGCTGGTTTGGGTAGTTTTATTTGGGTTGATTTATTAAGAATTAGTGGTGTTAAATCTGAAAAAATTATTGCTGTAGGATTAGAATCAAAACCTTATGCACGTTATCAGCGTTTATGTTTAAATTCTCAAATTCCTTTACATGAAAGATTGCGTTCTAATTCTGATTCTTGTCCTGATAATATTTGGGGATGGCCTAGTTATGCTTTGCGAGAATCTTGGCATGATTTAACAAAAGGTCAGATCAATTCAGCTTTTCAATATTTATGGCAAGTTTTTAATGAACCAACTTTTGCAGAAACTTATACGCCCCGTGCGGGTAATGTTTTTGATTCTATAGATCGGGAAGCTAAACGTATTAGTTGGGATAAAATTTATCGTTATGGTAGAGTGAGAGCAATTAGAAAAACGGAAGATGGTAGATATTGTGTTGCTTATTCTCGTAGTCCGGGAAATTATGCTTTTTTAGTTTGTCGTTATTTACATTTAGCTACGGGATATCCCGCTATTCAATTTTTACCAGATTTACAAGCATATCGGGAAAAATATCAAGATTTTAAATCTGTAGTCAATGCCTATGAAGACCATAATCATGTCTATGAACAGTTAGAAAAACAAGGTGGTACTGTTTTAATTAGAGGACGGGGTATTGTAGCTTCACGAATTTTACAACGTATTTATGAGGTGAGAAAACAAAATCGGAATATTACAGTTTTACATTTAATGCGATCGCCTAAACCCCAGGGTAACAAATTTCAAAAAGCCCAACGTCCGGTTAAAAATCACTACGAGTTGCAACCTTTTAACTGGCCAAAAGCTTGTTGGGGTGGTGAACTACGAGTGATGTTAGAAAAAGCCACCCCAGAAGAACGTCAAAGGTTATTATCTGACTGGGGAGGAACTACTACCGCAGATCGTGGAGACTGGCAAAGAATCACAGAAGAAGGTATTAAAGAAGGTTGGTATCAAATTACTTTTGGTCAAGTTGTTAGTGTAGAAAGAGATGCCCAAAACCACACTATTACCCATATTCAAGAAAAGGGTTTTGGGGAAATGAAATTAACTGCTGATTTTATTATTGATGCTACCGGACTTGATGCGAAAGTTAAAACTAATCCCTTATTAAAAGATTTAGTTGAACATTACAAACTACCTTTAAATCATTTAGAAAGATTAGTAGTAGCCAACAATTTTGAATTAGTAGAAATGCGAAATACTCAAGGTCAAATGTATGTATCTGGGGCAATAACTTTAGGTGGACACTATGCAGCAGTTGATAGTTTTTTAGGGTTACAATATGCGGCTTTAGTTGCTGTGGATGGGATGTATATTGCCCGTGCGCCTGGTGTGAAAAGGTTAAATACTTTTAGTTCTTTAAATCAGTGGATAAAATGGGTTTTTAATCAAGCACCATCATAGGTGACTGGTGACTGGTGACTGGTGACTGGGTAATCAATTTTATGTTTCCCAATAAACTATCACCTATCACTAATCACCTATCACTAATCACCAATATCCAATCAACAATTATTCTGCTGCTAATCGCCAAGCAGGATAGGGGAAAAGATTTTTAAATCCTGCAAGACGTTCTTGGAATGTTTCTTGAGAATGATTCCAAAGAGTTTCATAATAAAAGAAAACCACACCTAATCCTTGTCTTTGGGCAGTTCTCACTTGATTTGTAATTTGTTGCATTGATACGGGGCTAGTTCTTAAACCTGCCATTATTCCCACTCCAGTTGGGATTAGTTGTTGTGCTTCTTGCATTTCTGGACGGGAAATTTTAGCAGAAAAACTGTTTAAATCAGAACGATAAACTTGTACAATTAGTTCATCTACTATGTTTAATCTTACCCAATTAAGCCAGTCTTGCAATTGTAATTTATATGCAAAATCGTAGTAATTAGGTGAAACTGAAAAAATTACTTTTGGTTTGATTTGCTTAATTCTTTGATTAAGTCTCACCATGAAATCTGTAATTTTATCTGCCCTCCATTTTACCCATTCTGGGTCTTGAGAATCTGCTGGGGGATCTTTTTCCATTTCTTGGCGATATAAATCAACTGTATATTGATCGTAACCAAATTCATGGGGTAAACTTGTATGATCATCAAACTGGATACCATCAATATCATAATTTGATGTTAGCTCTACCAAGAGATCGGTAATAAATTGTTGTACTTCTGGATGAAAGGGATTTAACCATGTCACTTCACCGGCTGCACTAACAGAAGTTTCGCTACCATCCCGCTTTTTTGTTAACCATTCTGGTTTATTTAATGCTAGTTCTGAAGTTTGGGGAGTCATAAAACCAAATTCAAACCAAGGAACTACCAGTAAATTTTGACGATGGGCTTGATTAATTACATCGGCAAGAATATCATGGCCATCTGAACCACGAAATACAAAAGGTTGAATTTCTAAATCTTTGGCTATCTTACTGGGATACATGACATAACCAGAATTCCACACTACGGGATAAATAGTATTAAAATTGAGCCGACGCAATTTAGTAACAGCATCGTTAACTTTGGTACGATCTTTAAAGACGTTAAGATCATTGTTGGTAATCCATACACCTCTAATTTCTTGTCTTGGTATTTGGGCGTTAACGGGTGTAAAGGTATTTGTTAATAAAACAGTGACAAAAGAAATTAAAACCAAAAAGGGAAACAACCTTTTAAAAAATTTGTGATGCCCACTCATTGTTTTTATATGTTGCCAATATGAAGAAAAAAAATTGAATTTCACTCTTGGGTAAGAGGTTTGAATTAACCATTTATGCAGCTGTCTAAAATTGCGAAGTAATTTATGATTCATATTTTCTGAGGATGTGTAAAATGTAAGTATTCAGCTATCAGCAATCAGGAAACAGCTAATAGCCAGGATTCAGAGGTTTTAATTTCAGGTTAATTTCAGGAATGTTATTTATCTGCATCTGTGTCTTTTCATTCTTTGTATTTCATATTTCAGGTACTGACGGAAACCGACGGTTGAATGCTTACGTTTTTGACGTAACTACTTCAAATTAGTGCCTGGTTTAATAGTCCTAATTTGAAATTTTGGATTTTGGGTTCTAACTTTGTGCATAAAAGATAAAAAATATACCATACAATAGTGTAATAATGTCTAGAATATTGTAGAGATATCAATTACATTCTTGTTTAAGATGCAAACTGTAAAACCTTCCTCCTCAATGCTGTCTATTACGCCAAAACTATGTCAACCTTTAAAAATAGTCGCCTTGGGGGATAGTTTAGTATATGGATATGGAGACTATGAAAAAGGTGGTTGGGTAGAACAACTGCGCCGATGGTGGATGTTACCGGATAGTGTGGGTCATGTGCTTTATAATTTAGGGGTCAGGGGCGATCGCATTCAGCAAGTTTCACAACGGTTAGAAGTGGAATTTCGTCACCGGGGAGAAATTAGAAACCGAGTTCCTGATTTAATTATCCTCTCTGTTGGCGTTAACGACTCACCCCGTTTAGGTCGTCCCACTGGCAAAAATTATACAGATTTTGCGGAATTTGAAACAGCGATCGCCACATTATTAGATCAAGCACAACAACTTTGTCCAGTCCTCTTTGTCGGTATGGTCCCGGTTGATGAAAGCAAAATGCCTTTTCTCGATTGTTTATATTACAATCATGCTGACCAATATCGCTACAAAGAAGCTACCCGTCAAGCTTGTGAACAACGAAAGATTCCCTATTTAGACATATTTGATCAATGGATATCACACAGTCAAATCTGGAGAAGTGAACGCATGACAGCAGATGGACTTCATCCGAACACTCTTGGTTATCAAGACTTATTAGAAGCTGTCCTCAACTGGTCAGAACTATCTCAATATCATTGTCAAGTAGATTATCACTTGAAATTAGAACACACTTAATATTTAGATTCCTGACTTCTTAAACAAGTCGGGTATCTATTTTCAATCAACAAATTTATGATTTTATATATTCTGACTCCTGACTCCTGACTCCTGACTCCTTGAAATATTATGACTCCTACTTTATTTGGTCGTTGGCAAACTCGATTATTATTATTAGCAACTGTTGGTGTATTAGTATCTTTACCTTTTACACTGGGGTTAATAGGTTCTGGTGCAAATATTGTTTATTTTTTCATTCTTGCTTATGTTGCTATCTTTGGTTTAGGTTGGGATGTTGTTTATAATTATCTGCAAAAATCACGCTGGGATAGAGACTGGCCAGCAGCTTATCAATTTTTTGCAGGTATTTGGGAGATGATATTTGTGTTTTGTGGAGTAAAGATTTTTGGTTTTTTACCTATACCTATACCAAAAGAGGAATTATCAATAGGGGCGTTTTTATTACATTATTCTGTAGTTTGGTTGGCGGTTTTTATGAGTTCGCAAAGTTTAATGAGAATTATTTTTCCCCGTTGGCGTTTTCGTGGTGGACAGTGGTTATAAAAGATAGAGTTTTTTTTCACGCAGAGGCGCAGAGGAGTACGCAAAGTTTAATGGTTAAATGTTTATGTGGGTTATCTCAAATTTTATCTTCTAGATTATGATGGGAAATAAATTTTCTAGTGATTCATCTTACAACACAACTTTTAAAGCTTTCTCGATAATATTTACATATTCTTCTACTTTATACATTCGATAGGCAATTTTATCAATTTGATTTCTAATTTCTATTTGTCTCAGTAAAACTGTTTCTAAATCTGCTCTACCTACTTCTTGTGAAACTCTATTTGCAATCACTTCTAAAGTACGAAAATTACTAAATCTATCTTGATCATATCTCTTAACTTTAATAACGTCAAAAGCAATATTCACTAAGTTTCCTATTTCCCGTGATAATTTTTGTTTGCGACGGAAAGAAGCATCAAATTCAGTTAAATAAATTAATCTTGCTAACAGATATCTCCGTAAATAGGAATTACGAATATTGACGTTAGCTATTTCTATCCATTCTCTATCCCCTTCTTTCCAATCTTCATCATCAGTTACTTCTCCCCATATTATATATCCATTTGCAGTTGGCTCAATTTTTAATGCTAATAAATGTCCTTCTGCGTTTGCATTAGCACTTTCCCATTCAATGTCAATAGCATAATCACCAGTTAATTTATGATATTCATTTAATGATACTTCTTTGCTGGGAATTTTCGCAGCTTTATCTTCATAAGTCGTGATAATTTGATAGCGATTTTGCCAAATTTTATGCGCTTCACGACTTAATTTTACTAACTCTTGATAATCAGATTTTGTGTCATCATTATTTGTTTCATCATTAAATGAGGGAATTGGTAAATCACCAACTTGATTTTCAAAATATTCAAATATTCCTTTTCCTGTTAATTTGCCAAGTCCACCTAATGCAGTATAACGAAATTCCAGAACTTTAGAATTAAGTAAAGCAACCAAAGCGTATAGTTGATCAAGTTTTAAATCCTCTGGATCATAACAATATATATCTCGCAAGAATATAGCTGTAGTGTCTGTTAAACCTGCTAAATTACCTGCTAAATCAACACTAAATCTATTACTGGTAGCACGATATGGACATAAAATTTTAGGTCGAAAATGAGAGTGTTGATCTTTCCGTCTTGATCTGTGTAAAGCATACCATTCACAACTTCCTTCCTTATAAGCTGCTCTGCTTTCTAGCTTATTTCTATTTGCTAGTAAATACTTTTGAATTGCTATTGATAAATCTTCAAAATTTTCACTACTTTCAATATATAATAGTTGGGAATTATCCGGTATAAACCCATAGGCTAAAATTCCAGAATTTTTGACTATTTGGTATAGTTTTTCGTTGGGAAAGCTAGATGGAAAACCCTGCTCAGGTGCAAAAATCTTATTTTCTCCTGTTTGAATACCCTGCTCCACTAGATCACATTCAGGTAATTCTCTTAGTTTCACTCCTTGATTATCAATGACATTAAAAATATGATTATAGGGTGAAATTTGCCAACGATTATCATCTAAATCAGATTGTTTAATATCTACCTGGGTTACACCATGAGTTAAATTTAAACAATCATCATCAGTGTTAAAAGTATTTTTCACAATATCCAAATCCAGAACATAAAAAGTAGTAAAACTATCTTCTGGTTGAGGATTTTTCCTTTGCAATTGCATAATACAAGTAGCAATTCCCGCTTGAAAAACTTGATGTCCTAAAAAATCAATAATGTTAATTATCTTCGTATTTTTACAAATAAATTCTCGTAAACTTCTAGATTTATCACCTTGAATAAAAGAACGAGAAATGATAAAACTTAAATAACCATCTTCCTGTAAAATATCAAAACCCCGACGGAAGAAATAAAATAAAATATCTGTTTTATCAGTATAAATATCAGAATAAGCAAATTTTAACCATTTTAATTCCAATGCACCTCTACCAAAGGTAGCATCAACATTAAAATAAGGAGGATTACCAATTATTGCAGAAAATCCTCTTGCTGATTTTGGTAATCTAGGATCAAAAATATGGGGAAATTCCAATTCCCAATTAAATGGTTTTTTTAGTACAACTTCCTCAACCGCAGTTGATAAAGTTATTAATTCAGATTTGATTCTTGCTAATTCTCCTGAAGTCCAATTTTTTAAACCCCAATTTTTTAAACCATTTTCTAAACTTTGTTCTGAATGATTTTCTTGTATGATTAACTTTCTAATTTCTGCTATCTCGTTATCTTCAGCATCTCGATTTTTAATTAAATTAACTACCGAATTGATACTTTCATCACTAGCAAAAAAAGCAGTTAAAACCGGATTAATTTCTTGATTAATTGCTGTAATTCTAGTTTCTAAATTACTAACCGCTTGATTTCTTTCTATTTCCGTTTGAGTATTATCTCTAGCAATTTTAGCCAAATCTGCGACTATTGCTAATTGTGTTTCAAAAGGTTGTAAATTAGCAGGACTATGAACTAAACTATCACCAACACGAATATTTAAAGTTAGTGCAGGGAGATGGGAATAAATAGAACCATTGCGTCTACCATATTCACCTGGTCGCGCACGTAATAACCTAGTCCATAATGATAATTTTGCTAATAAAACTGCTTGGGGATCTCGATCTACTCCATGCAGCATTTTTACTAAAATTTGTTCTTCAGGATTAATAATTGGTTGGGGTGCTACATGACTAAATAAATCAAAATTTGCGGGTATTTTGGCATTTTGACAACCTAGATTATAACGTTTAATTTCTGTTAATAAATAATCAAATGCACCTAATAAAAATGAACCTGAACCACAAGCAGGATCAAGCACTGTAATTTCTAAAACCGAAGTTGCTACTAAATAAGCTTGTTGTAATTCACCTGCTGCTAGTAATTCAATAGCTTGATCAATTTTCGGTTTTACTAAAGGTTGTAAAGTTTGCTGAACAATGCGACGGACTATATAATTAGGAGTATAGAAAATACCTTCTTTTTTGCGAGTTTTTTGATTTTCTAATATTTGAATAATATCATTTTCTAAAATTAATTGATGAGCCAAAAATTGTTCATAAGCAGTACCTAAAATATCCTGAGTTAAAGTTGTAAAATCATAGTTATAAATTGAACGATAATTAGCCAATGTTCCTGTAATGGGATAAAGTATTCCCTGTTGGGGAACAGCATTAATCACAATAATTGATTCTAAATATTCAACATCAATGCTTAATTCATCAATCCAGGAAGGTTGAAATAATTCAGTATTATATCCCACCCATGTATGACGAAAAGCACGCCTTAATTCTTCAATAAAAGGTAAATCAGGAAAAGTTTGCTGCCAGTTATAATAAACTCTACCCAGATAATTAAATGGCATTTCTCGGCTAAATGTTTCTAAAAGTCTAATTAAGAGAAACCGATTCAGAATAATTTGGGCAGCTTCACGAATTTGATCTAAACTTAAATCAGGGTGAGATTTTTTAATACCATTAGCAATAATAATTCGCCAAATTTTTAAATCTGCTAGAAATTTTGCCCCTAATTCTTCTCTGGATTTTTCACTATAAAAAGCTTCTAACCGATTACTAGATAAATTTTCCCGGACTAAACAATTGTATAATGTACTAAGCAATTCAGGATCATTTTTCAGATCCTCCATTGTAAAAGACCAAAAAGGTTTGCGATCCTGTAATCTTAAAATATGCCATTCTCGAAAATTAGATAAAATAATCCAAAGAACAGGCTCTTGTGTACCAATATCTAAACTATAATTTCTGATATAATCTAATACTTGTTTTTCATTAGCTTCCCAGATATTTTTATCCCATAAACTTTTAGCTTCAAACAACAATTTAGGATGTTTTCCGACTTCATTACGCAGCAAATAATCCACCCATGTAGTAGTACCAATTAAACTACGAATTGCACCTTCTAAAGTCCGGTATTCTGAAGTATAACCGAGAGCATCTAAAACAGGGACAATGAGACTATTTTTAGTATTTTCTTCTGGTTTACCACTACGTGGTGAACCTAACATAGTTTCTGCGGTTGTAATTAACTGAGTAATATTTTCGCGGAATTGTGATAGTGACATTTACTTACTCATTCATGAATCATCATCTATGATACCTGGTTTTTTATCCTTTTGATAAGGCATAAAAAAAATTTACATATAAGTATGAAAAGTAAGGTTGGGTTGAACAAATTGACACACTTGAAGTTTCTTGATGGTAAATCCTACCGACAGCTTAACCAAGAAACATGATAATTTTTATGTTTATCCTGTTCTCGAATATACATTAAGAGACAATTAGCGACATATTCTGCTAACTTAACAGGTACAGCATTACCAATCATCTGTTCTAAGTCTGTTTTTGAACCTGAGAAAATAAAATCTTTCGGAAAAGTTTGAATATAACTTCTTTCAATAGTAGTTAAAGGACGTAAATCTGGTGTTAAGCTGTTACACAGCTAAATTGTATAATCCTAATATTCTGAACTCTTGTGGAACAGGCAAGATGCCTGTTCCACTTATACAAATTAAATGCACAACAGCTTACTGGTGCAACATCTCCCGAATGTTGTTGATAATTTTTAGGTATTGGCCTATGATTCCTTCTAGGTTTTTGAGCAGGTATTTACCACTAGTTCTGTGTCCACTGGTAAGGTAGAAGCGATAGCCTCTAATTTCATCATCATCTCCTCCTACGCAGAGTTCTACGGTGATGGGTGCTTTGCCTGATGCTTGGCTGTAATTTTCTACACAGGCTTTAAAGTCTTCATGGAATTGAATAGAACCGTTTTCTAGTGATTGAGTAATGGCTTTATCGAGTGTGTTTTCTATATGGCGGAGTTTGCGGCGGTCTGTCAGGTTTTCCCAGGAGCGAGTTTGTGTCTGTTTTCGCTTTGGTTTGGTTGGTGTTTTGGTAGCCATAGTGACGATGACGCTGGTTGCCTTAGTTGGTAAGGTAACAGGGCTTTATCTTTGATGACATTGACCTTTTGGCTATTTCTTTTTTGTCCACTTGGCTATTTTTGATATTCGGTATTACTAATGTTCAACAAGCTACTTTCTAAACACTCAGATACAAACAATTTTATTTGTATATTTGTAAAGATAATTTTATTACTATTGGCACTCTAGAAAACACAGAATAATATTGATTTAGAATCTTTTACCGAGTCATTATAAATATTTGTAAATATATGAACACAAAACTTAATCAAATTCAACATCGTTTAGCAATTGGAAATGAACAAGAAAGACTGGCTGCTTTAGCAGAATTATTGGAATGTGGGCAACAAGGCTTTGACTGTTTCATGGAACATTCTCTAAAAGATAAATCAGAGAAAGTACAACAATCAGCGTACTGGATTTTACATGAATATAATCCTTATTTAAAAAGTTCTACAGAAGAAGGTAGGAAAATTCATCCTACGGATACTATTACTTGTTTGGCTATCAGTCCTAATAACAAAATTATTGTCGGAGGAACTTGGCAGAAAATCTGGGTATGGGATTTACAAACTGGTGAAATATTATATAGCCTCTTTGGACATTCTCATTGGGTTTTATCTGTTGCTATTAGTCCTGATGGCAATACTCTTGTTAGTGGCAGTGCAGACCAGACAATTAAAATATGGAATCTGACAAATGGAAAGCTAACTAAAACATTAAATGGTCATTCTAGCTGGGTAAATGCTGTTAGTATTAGCAAGGATGGAAATACTATTGTTAGTGGTAGTTCTGATAAAACTATTAAAACTTGGAATTTACAATCAGGTGTTTTAAAGAAAAACATTCAAGAAGACGATAATTTGTCATCTGTTTTATGTTTAGCAATCAGCCATGATAATAAAGTTATAGTTGGAGGGTGTACAAATAATAAAATTGTTTTATTTGATTTAGAGACTGGTAAAATAATCAGGAGTTTAGAGGGACATAATAGTTGGATTCAAGGAATTATTATTACTTCAGATAATCAACAATTAATTAGTGCTAGTCGCAATGGAGAAATAAAATTTTGGCAAGTAGTTTCAAGTTCCAAAGATAATTCTTATAAATTAAATCGGCGTACATTTTTCATACAAGGTGTGATAGATATAGTTAGTATTGGACTTTGTATTTTAATAGCAGGTAAAGTACGTACATTTTTTGACTATAGTTCCGATCAGTTACTCTCTATCCTAGTAAGAAGTATTGCAGATATATTAGCATCTGGACTATTTATTTTCGTAGCATTTCTAGGACGTGGAATATTTGGGATTGTTGATGATAGCTCTTCTACTAAATTACCCGTACAAAGTTTAGAATTTATTAAAACTGATAAATATGAACTGCCAATTTATGCTTTAAATGATTACCCAATCAATGATTACCCAATCAATAATCATATATTTATCTTTTGTCATGGTACAACTATCAAAGTTTATTCACGAAATGAAAAGAAAATTATTTCAACCATGTTTGAAGAATCCGGTTTTATTGGTGCTGTAACAACTAGTTCTAATGGGAACATTATAGCTAGTGCCGGAAATAATTGGTTAAGATTGTGGAACTTTAAAACAGGAAAGCCACTACATACCTTAAAAGGACTTTCTTATCCAAGGCTAAGTGAAATTATTATTATTCATTCTTCTCAAGAAATATTTTTTGGAGAGTCTCATTTATTCACTGTTAAGGGATTAGACCAAAACAAAATAGAAATTGATATAGATATAAATCAGGTAAAATGGAAAGCTACAGGAGGTAAAATTAAAGATGGTTTATTTACAGCAGGAGAAAGAGAAGGTAAGTTTAATATTAAGTCCAGCGTAGGTATTTTTGAAGTATCTTTGCCTATTAAAATTATAGAACCGCCTAGAATTACACAACTAATATTGTATACTACTAGGTTAACCATAGAATTTGGTCAATCGCAGAAAATTATAGGTCAAATCTTAGATCAACGCGGTAATATAATGCCAAACGAGACTATACCTTGGACAGAAATTGCTGGTGGTGAAATAGATAAAGATGGATATTTTAAAGCTGGATATGTTGCAGGAAATTTTGAGCTTATTGCTGTTGTTGGTTCAATACGGAATATTGTAAATGTCCAAATAATTGAGCCTCCTAAACTCAGCCAATTAGTTATGGTTTCTTCAACTTTTAATTTATTTGTTAAAGAAAGTTTTTATTTTGTAGTTAAAGGTATAGATCAATATGGCAATGATATCACAATAAGTCAAGTTAGTTGGAAGGCAAGTCAAGGAATAATTGATAACCAAGGTTTATACACAGCAGAAAATCAAGAAGAAAAAATAATAATTCAAGCATCCGTAGGAGATATCAGTACATTTGTAGAAGTTGAAATTCGAGAACCTTCTCGACTAACAAGAATAGAAATTTCACCATCATCTATCATTTTATTACCAGGGAAAAGTTGTTATTTTTCTATCAAAGGTTATGATCAACGTGATGAAGAAATGTCTGTAAATAATATTAGATGGAAAACAACAGACGGTTTAATTAATGAATATGGAAATTTTTATACTTTTGATTATCAAAAAGGTATTTGTGAAATCAGTGCTAATGTAGGTAGTTTAATTGCTACTGCTGAAGTGAATGTACCTGTTGTTTTAAAACATTTAGAAATTTCTCCACAAGAAATAGAACTAGAACCAGAGGAAGAATATCAATTTACTCTAAATGCTTTCGATCAAAGAAATGACAGTTTAGATATTCAAGGGGTAAGATGGAAAACAACAGGTGGCATTATTAATAATAATGGAGTTTTTCAAGGGGATTATAGTAGTAGTGAAATCACTATCACTGCAACTTTAGAGAATATAAGTGTTAATGCTAAAGTAATTATTCTACCTGTTTTAATTAGTTTGAAAATCACTCCCAAGAGTTCATACTTACATCCACATGAAACGCAACTATTTAAAATCAAAGGTACAGATCAATATGGCAATGATATCACAATAAGTCAAGTCAGTTGGGATGCTAGTTCAGGAATTATTGATAAACAAGGTTTATACACAGCAGGAAAACAAGAAGAAAAAGTAATAATTAAAGCATCCGTAGGAAATATCAGTACATCTATAGAAGTTGAAATTCGTGAACCTTCTCGACTAACAAGAATAGAAATTTCACCATCATCTATCATTTTATTACCAAATGAAAGTTGTTATTTTTCTGTTACAGGGTATGATCAGCGTTATGAAGAAATGTCTGTAAATAATATTACATGGACAACAACAGACGGTTTAATTAATGAATACGGAAGTTTTTATACTTTTGACTATCAAAAAGGTATCTGTCAAGTCAGTGCTAAGGTAAGTAATTTAACTACTACTGCTGAAGTGAATGTACCTGTTGTTTTAAAAGGTTTAGCAATTTCTCCACAAGAAATAGAACTTAAACCAGAAGAAGAATATCAATTTACTCTCATTGCATTTGATCAAACAGGTGAACTTTTAAATACTGAAAATGTTATTTGGAAAAGTACAAAAGGTGGAAACATTAATGATAGTGGTTTACTGGAGGTTGATTATAATACAGAGCTAGAAATTACCGTAAGTGCTACCATAGATAATATAAGTGTTAATGCTAAAGTAATTATTTTACCTGTTTTAAGACGTTTAGAAATTACTCCCGCTTTTGTGTATCTAAACCCTGGTGAAGAAAGATTATTTATTGTTAACGGAATAGACCAATTTGGTCAAGAAATTGATCCTGGAGAAGTCTATTGGCAAACAACAGGGGGTAAAATTGACCAGAATGGTAATTTTATTATAATTGTAGAAAATAATGAAGTTATTCTTGATAGTAAAGTAATCGTTTACTCAAAATCGGTATTTAAATATAGTCGTAAAAAAAGAGACTTTTTCCTATTTCTAGGTATTATAAATTTAATATTATTTAAATTAATTTCTTATGAAGAACTTATAAGTGATGTATTAAATCCTAATATAGAATCACCTGGACTAGAAGCAATAGACGTAGATTCTACAGATTACGACTCTCCAACATCCAATACAGAATCAAATGATAAAATAGCAAATATTAGGGAAATTATATTAATATTTTTTAGAGAAATTAGTGATTTTTTAGAAGGATGGATAGTTAAAAAGTCGAAAAGAATTTTAGCTAAGTTCTTTAAATCTTTGAGTATGTTCTTTTTCAACGAAGCATCTGCAAAATTATCAGCTTATGCTGATGTAATTGTTTTGCAAGCTGCCGAAAATCCCTATAAAGATTTTGAATGTCTTCAAATTCTTGAGCATCATTCACATTGGGTAGGTTCAGTTGACGAAAATCCCTATAAAGATTTTGAATGTCTCCAAATTCTTGAGTATCATTCACATTGGGTAGGTTCTTTAGCTATTACTCCTGATGGACAGAAACTTATTAGTGCTAGTTGGGACAAAACAATCGGAATTTTTAAATTAAATACATATCAAGTGATTGATGTATTAAAAAATCATACAGATGATGTTGAATGTATTGCTATTACTCCAGATGGACAAGAAATTATTAGTGCAGGTTGGGATGATACTATTACGTTTTGGGATCTTAATACAGGTTGTTTAATTAATACCTATGATTTTTCACATAGAGTTGTATTGGTAGCAGTTACACCAGATGGACAATACTTGATTAGTGGTGAGTTTTCACAGACTCTAAAAATATGGTGTTTGAAAAATAAACAAATAATTAATGTAATAAAACCTCGTTCGGTTGATAATGATCATCCTTTTTATTGGCATAAATGTATTACTATAACTCCTGATTCACAAAGAGTAATAGTGGCCAGAAAGAAAATCGAAGTCTATGATATATACACTGGCAAATTACAGAATATTGTAGGAGGAGATTTAGGATGGGTTTATGCTTTAGCTATTACACCAGATGGAGGTAAACTCATCAGTAGCTATGATAAAAAAATTATAGTGTGGGATTTAACAACAAAGTCTCAAGAAATAATGCTAGTTTTAAATAGTTATGCTGACAGAAATATTGATCTCGCAATTACTCCAGATGGACAAAGACTTGTATCATGTGGATTGAGAAATCATAACACCCCTGAATTAGATAATAAATCATTCATTGAAATCTGGGATTTAAACAATGGTGAACGCATTCATTACATCCAAGAGTATACCACAGAACATAATTTGATTTATTGTTTAGCAATTACTCCAGATGGAAAAAGAATTGTTACTGGTTATCAGAATGGAATTATTAAAGTATGGGGAAATCCAATTCTCAATTCATAACTGTAGTTCAACACTAATAGTAAATTCATAGAATCTCAACTTTTGAATACAATGCTGATAACAAACTTCTTATCAGGAAATAACCGTCGTCTTCACTTGAATATCAACATTCAGTTTTTTCCGCAAAACTTTGAAAATAGCAGTCAAATTATCCATCGTTGGATTACCTTTTGCTGATAACATCCGATGTAAACTCTTACTCGGTTTAGAAGTTTCAATTGCCAATTGTTCAAAACCTACCGTTGCATTGACAATATCTCTCAAAATCAATCTTGCTGTTTCTGGTTCACCATTCAGGAAAAGAGAAATAGCTTCATCAAGTAAAGCGATCGCAAACTCAGAATCTCTTTGCACTCGTGCATTAACGGTTTCTTTAAAGTCTCTAGTTAGTGCCATAATAACTACCTCTTCTCTCTATTATCGTTGTCAGTTGCTTGCTCTTTGCTAATTTCTTTTTTTCGTCTTTTGTACTCTTGGTATAATTCTTTAGCACGATTAATATCAGATTGCTGATTTTTCTTTGTTCCCCCACCAAATAAAACTATAAGCTGTTTACCATCTTGAGCTAGATAAATCCGATATCCAGGACCCCAATCAATCTTATATTCACCAATTCCATCAAACCATTTAACTTTTGATGTATTGCCTAATTCCAAACGAGACTTAGCAACTGTTACCTTCGCAGCTGCTTGGGCACCCAAGCTATCAAACCATTCTTGGTAAGGACTTGAACCATCTTCTTTAAGATATTCTTGAACTCTTATAATAGACATACTGCTATAGTAACTTATGTGTTACCATAAGTCAAGCAGTATGATTTTAAATAAACTTGTAGTAGTGTAAATTATAAAATCTCAACCATTCTTTATTCAGCAATAAATCCATCGGGTTAGCTAACTCTTGGTTAGAGGTGAACGGAATATAATTAGATTCTTGCTGACTCATTACTTATCCTCACTACTTTTGCTACAAGAACGCCATACACCGTACTCAAAATAAACTAGATTATCTTAATCATAAAAAAAACCGCCTATTCCTGTAAAAAAACAACAACAAAATAAGCGGTTTTAGCAAATATTTAAAGCTAAAAATTAATTATTAGCAGCAGCTAATTCTGCTAAACGTTCCTGTTGATCTTGAGAAATACAAGATTGAATCAAGGTTTCAATATCACCTTCTAAAACAGGATTCAAAGTGAAATTCTGTCCCAAACGATGATCAGTCACCCGACTATCTTTATAATTGTAAGTGCGGATTTTTTCTGAACGAGAACCAGTACCAACTTGCGATCGCCTCATCGAAGTTACAGCTTCCTGTTGTTCCCGCAACTTCATTTCATAGAGTTTCGCCCGCAAAATTTGCATCGCCCGTTCCTTATTCTGTAACTGACTCCGTTCTTCAGTACAGAAAATGCGGATACCAGTCGGTTTGTGCATCAAGTCAACCGCCGTTTCCACCTTGTTCACGTTTTGTCCACCCGCACCACCAGAACGCGCAGTAGTCATTTCAATATCTTTCGGATCAATATGCACCTCTACATCATCCACTTCTGGCATAATAGCCACAGTAGCGGTAGAAGTATGCACCCTACCCCCCGCCTCTGTTGCTGGAACACGCTGCACACGATGAACACCAGCTTCAAACTTCAGCTTACTGTAAACACTATCACCTTGAATTTCCAGAATTACTTCCTTAAAACCGCCCATCTCACCCAGAGACTCGCTGACTAGCTTCACTCTCCAACCTTGAGTATCAGCATAGCGAGAATACATTCTCAGCAGATCACCCGCCCAAATACTCGCTTCATCACCACCAGTCCCAGCGCGAATTTCCAACATGATGTTTTTATCATCATTCGGATCACGAGGTAGCAGCAATATCTTCAACCTGTCTTCCAGATGTTCTATCTTATCTTCTAATTCCTTCACCTCCAAAGCTGCCATTTCTTGCAACTCTGGATCCCCATTAGACTCTTTAAGAATTTGACGCGCCCCAATTAATTCTTCCTGGGCAGTTTTCCAAGTTTCGTAAGTATTAACAACCTCTTCTAAAGAAGAACGAGACTTAGCAATTTTTTGATACTCATCAGGATTTTTCGCCGTATCTGGGTCTGCCAAACGGCGAGTTAATTCATGAAAAGTTTGTTCAACAGATTTTAGTTTCTCCAGTAAATATGATTCTGCCATAACGACTATACAAGCTCCTAAAAAATAACAAGTTGGCTCAAGCATAAAATGACAAGTGACCCCACAACCATGCAGGGTCCTTGTGGTGCAGGCATCATGCCAGCACAAGCTATAGCCAACCAGCTACTTTTTCTTTTTACTGCCTTGTTCGCCAGACATACCATATTTGCGGAGGAAGCGTTCCACACGACCCTCAGCGTCAATAATTTTCTGAGTACCAGTGTAATAGGGATGGTTTCCAGACCAAACATCTACGTGCAATTCCGGTTTTGTAGAACCAACAGTCATCACAACTTGACCGTTACAGTAGACCTTAGCCTCTGGATACCACTGGGGATGAATATCAGGTTTAGCCATTTTTCCTTTTGTGGTGTTTCTCTATCAAAATTATAACTAGGATTGGTGACTGGGGACTGAGGACTGGGGACTGGGTAAAATTTGGTATACCTCCTGCCTCCTGCCTTCTGCCTCCTGCCTCCAGCTTTATCGTTTGGAGTATTGAGGAGCTTTGCGAGCTTTGTGTAAACCGTATTTTTTCCGTTCTTTAGCTCGTGGATCACGAGTTAAATAACCTTCGATTTTCAAAGGTGAACGGTTATCAGGATCTAATTGACACAACGCACGAGCGACACCCAAGCGAATAGAGTCAGCTTGACCGGTTAAACCACCGCCTTCAGCTTTTACTAAAATGTCATATTCGCTTTCTAGTCCCAAGGTTTCTAAGGGTGCTTTGATCGCTCCTAAGTAGTTGGCATTGAATTGGAAGTATAATTCTCCATCTTTGCCGTTAACGGTAAATTTACCTTCACCGGGAACTAAACGTACTTGTGCGACTGCGGACTTACGGCGGCCAGTACCCCAGTACACAGCGCGACCGCTATTAGCTTCTGCTACTGTTGCCATTATTAATTTTCTCCAGGAATTGTGTTAACAATTAGTTCTTTGGGTTTTTGTGCTGCGTGGGGATGGGTAGGACCAGCGTAAACTTTCAACTTTGTGAATAATTGTTTACCCAAGCTGTTTTTAGGTAACATCCCTTTCACAGCGTGTTCTACAATCCGTTCTGGTAAACGTTGTTGTAATTTAGCAAAGGTTTCTGTTTTCATTCCACCAGGACGGCCAGAATGGCGACGGTAAACTTTTTGAGTGCGTTTTTTACCGGTAACTGCTACTTTTTCGGCGTTGATCACAACTACGAAATCACCGGTGTCTAAGTGGGGTGTATATTCAGCTTTTCTTTTGCCTCTGAGAACCATAGCAATTTCGCTTGCTAGTCTACCCAGGCGTTTATCGGTGGCATCTACTACATACCACTCGCGCTCAAGTTTTTCTTGAGGAGGAAGGTAAGTTTTACTACTCATTGTTATTTTTCCTTTGTCGGTTTTGAGTGGTCAGTAATCAGCTTTCAGTAATCAGCTTTCAGTAATTAGTGGTCAGTTTTGATCTTTCACTGTCACCTGTCACCTGTCACCTGTCACCTATTTATCCTGACCAAACACTAAATATGGTTGGGTGTCGTACCAAATTTCCTGGGGAAAGGGAAAATCAGGATATCCTACCCTTAACAAGCATAAGCCTTGAGGTGGTGCGGCGTATTTCACTTTTTCCCGGTTTTCTGTTTGCCAGATGTTGGTGAAATCTTCGAGCGATCGCACTCCTGATCCCACTTCCACCAGCATCCCTACTAATAACCGCACCATACCGTATAAAAAACCATTTGCCTGAATTTCAATATGCAGCAATGAACCTTTTCGATAACATTCTGCTGCTTGTACTTCCACCCAGGAATGCGATCGCGCCGATCCTGCACGATGAAAAGCCGCTAAATGATGTTTTCCCAGCAGAGGTTTCAGGGCAGCTTGAATTAAATTTTCGTCCAAGGGAGCATAATAATAATGCCAACTGAAGGAGTTCACAAACAAGTTTGGTAGAGCTTCAGTATAGATTGCGTATCTGTACCGACGATACACTGCATTAAAGCGAGCGTGCCAACGGTCATCTACACCCGCCGAAGCCCTGATTAATATATCTGGGGGTAAGTAACTGTTCAAAACTGTTGCCCACTTGTGTGCGGGTATATAACCTGTAGCATCAAAATGGGCGACTTGAGCAGCTGCATGAACTCCGGCATCAGTTCGCCCTGCGCCGTGAAGTGTCACGTGATACCCCAGAACAGTAGCTATAGCTGTTTCTATCTCTTCTTGGACTGTTCGCTGCGCCTTTTGCCGTTGCCAGCCGTGAAAATTAGTACCTAGATACTGAATGACCAAGGCTACTCGATAAGTTGGTGTTGGCTGGCGGCTTTCTAACATACTGGGTTTGGTAAAAGGCAAGAGGCAAAAGGCAAGAGGCAAAAGGCAAAAGGCAATAGCTCTATAATGTTTATATCTTCCCTATTCCCTGTTCCCTATTCCCTATTTCCTGTTCCCTTTGACTTTAAACTAATTCAATAATCGCCATTTCTGCATTATCACCGCGACGGGGTACGGTGTGCAGAATGCGAGTATAACCACCTTGACGGTTAGCATACCGAGTAGGTGCTTGCTCAAACAAAGCATGAACTAGGGATTTATCGTAGATATAACCCAAAGCTTCCCGACGTGCTGCCAAAGAACCATCTTTAGCTAGGGTGATCATCTTTTCCGCTTCACTCCGCAATACTTTAGCACGGATTAAAGTTGTGGTAATACGACCATGACGGATAAGCTCAGTGGTGAGCGATCGCAATAAAGCACGACGCTGGTCTGTGGGTTTACCAAGTTTTTTGACTTTACAACGGTGACGCATAATAATGCACTTGAAATTATTACAAAATAAAATTAGTTTGGTTTAGAACCTCTTTCCTGCGGTAAAGTAATGCCTAAACGACGCTGTAAAGCTTCCACTACTTCTTCCGCCGACTTTTGACCAAAGTTTTTGATTTCCAAGAGGTCTTCTTGGGTATAATCCAGCAAATCTGCCACGGAATTAACTTGCGCTCGTTTGAGACAGTTATAAGCACGGACAGACAACTGCAATTCTTCAATGGGAATTTGAGCAGTTGGATCGTCTGGGATATCTGAACCCATATCTGTAGGTTCTAAGGAGATATCTTTTAACGGGTTAAATAAATCTACCAAAATTCCCGCCGCTGAAGATAGGGCTTCTTGAGGTGAAACGCTGCCATTAGTCCAAACTTCTAATAACAGTCGGTCTTTAAGAGTACCATCACCACGGGCTTCTTCAACGCTATAATTTACTTTTCGCACCGGCATAAATACCGAGTCAATTTGCAAAAAGTCCAGGGAAGTGGCTTCTTCTCTACCCCGTTCTACAGTACGATAACCTTTACCTCTTTCAATGCGAAATTCCATTTCCAGTTTGCCACCTTCAGCCAAAGTAGCTACATACTGGGTAGGATCAATCACATCTACTTCACTAGGCAAATCAAAATGTGCCGCAGTGACTGTTGCAGGACCATTAACCAATAACCGACCGATCTGGGGTTGAGAAGAATAGCTTTTGAGGATCACTTCCTTCATGCGCATGAGAATTTCCAGCACATCTTCCCTGACACCAGGAACTGTGGCAAACTCATGACTAACCCCAGCTATCCTTACTGCTGTAACTGCCGTCCCTTCTAAATTGGACAACAAAACCCGCCGCAATGCGTTACCTACAGTTGTCCCTTGACCACGTTCTAAGGGTTCGAGGACAAATTTACTGTAATGGCTGCGACTTTCCTCTGTATTAGACTCTACACATTCAATTTGGAACTGCGCCACGGAGTAGCCTCCCTTTCAAGGTGCTGCTATCAGGCAATTAATTTGCCTATCAAATTCACTTTATGCTCTGATCTATGACTGTGGTGGATCAAACTGCCAACATATAAAATTAGTGATAGTTTGGTTTGCCAATTCAATCCGCAGGCATGTTAATATTCTGTTTTTCTGTTTTTTTGAAAGTTGAGCAGCCTTCCCATTGGGAGGGCTGATATGCTTTTTAATCACCAATTGCTTCTGAAGTTTACTTTATATTTCCCAGATTGCCTTGGCGGTGATTTCCCTGAGCATGAACTTTCTGCCTGAGCGTGTTTAACAGTTAATGCTTAGTAAGCATTCAGCTATCAGCGGTCAGCTTCTTAACAGTTACGCCAAAAATTACTATTTGATCATCTACGGATTTCTCAAACTTTCTGACTCCTGTACAGACGTTCCGGTGGAACGTCTCTACTGACTCCTGAATTCTGACAGTGTTTAAACTCGACGGCGCTTAGGTGGACGGCAGCCATTGTGAGGAATAGGGGTAATATCACGGATTAGGGTAATTTCTAATCCTGCTCCTTGCAACGCCCGGATCGCAGTTTCTCGACCGGCTCCAGGTCCACTTACCATCACCTCAATTTGACGCATTCCTTGGTCCATAGCGCGACGGCCTGCACTTTCAGCGGCGGTTTGTGCTGCGAAGGGAGTTCCTTTTTTTGCCCCTTTAAATCCACTTGAACCAGCACTTGCCCAGGAGATGACATCTCCATTTTGATCGGTAATGGTGACAATGCTATTGTTGAAAGTAGACTGAATGTAGGCAATGCCGTTAGGTACGTTCCGTTTCTGCTTTTTGCTCCCGGTTTTTTTAGTTGGTTGTCTTGCCATATTTGTTTGGTGAATTTAAGGTAAAACTTGCTGCCATGAGCAAGCCTAGAAAGTTTATTTATTTACCAGGGGCTTTCTTCTTACCAGCCACTGTTTGTCTTCTGCCGCGTCGGGTTCTGGCATTGGTGCGGGTTCTTTGTCCTCTGACGGGTAAGCCCATGCGATGACGACGGCCACGATAACAGCCAATATCCACTAGACGCTTGATGCTCATCGCCTCCAAACGGCGTAAGTCACCTTCTACCTGATAATTACTTTCTATTTCGGCTCTCAAAGCCGCTACATCAGCATCACTCAGGTCTTTAACGCGGGTGTCTGGGTTCACACCAGTAGCCGCTAGGATTTCTTGCGACCTTGTTAACCCAATTCCATAAATGTAAGTTAGACCAATCTCTACGCGCTTATCGCGGGGTAGGTCTACTCCCGAAATCCTTGCCACAATGAATGTCTCCCTCTTTTGTTCTTGCTCGCATTTAGCAGATCGTGATAATTAATCACATTCTTGGTTTTTGATGGTGATTTTTTGCTGCACCAAAGCTCTGGTAATCAGAGTTTTATCCTTGACGTTGCTTGTGTTTGGGGTTTTCACAAATCACCATAACGCGACCACGGCGCTTGATCACGTTGCATTTTTCACAGATTTTTTTGACTGAGGCTCTGACTTTCATGCCTGTTCTAATTGACTCCAAATAGTAAATTATAGCATTTCTAGGGAAATTATTTCAGTTAAGCAAGTGGGTAAATCCCAAATTGGCTGATTTATGGTAAGATTCTCTACATAGTTTTATTTCTTCCGTAGTCGATAGGTGATTCGGCCTTTTGTCAGGTCGTAGGGAGTTAACTCCACCTTGACCCGATCACCAGGTAAAATTTTGATGTAATTACGGCGAATTTTACCGGAAATGTGTGCTAGAACATTAAAACCATTGTCCAAGTCCACACGAAACATTGCATTGGGCAATGATTCGGTGACAGTCCCTTCCATTTCAATCAAATCTTGTTTAGACAAATTTTTTCCTCAACTCGACAATTTTCTGTTCCGTTGCCACAAATGCAATCGGTAAGAATACACAAATTGCGAAATATATCAACAGTTTATTAATATATCTTAGCTAAAAGGAATTGGGGACTGGGGATTGAGGATTGGGATATTTGCTCCTCTATTTCCCCTGTTCATCCCCTAAACAGCTATGACCTTTTTTAATTCGGCGGTAACTTCTTCTTGGGACTGATTACCGTTAACAGTTAAAAGTTTATGGCGATCGCCATAATATTTAATGAGTGGTGCAGTATCTCGGCGATAAACATCCAGACGATGACGAATTACATCTTCAGCATCATCTTTACGTCCTCGTCCCAACAACCGATCTATAACAATGTCATCGGGTGCATCCAGGTTAACCACCTTTTCCTCGTCCTTCTCCATTTTTGCCAACAGTTCTCCCAAGAAAATTGCTTGGGCAACTGTGCGAGGAAAGCCATCAAGAATCCAACCATGTTCTGCATCTGGTTTTTGGAGTCGTTCCTCAACCATATCTTCTACAAGTTTGTCAGGAACTAAATCACCCTTATCCATGTATTCTTGGGCTTTTTTCCCCAAATCTGTTTGGTCTGTAATGGCTTGGCGTAAAATGTCCCCAGTGGAAATATGAGGAATATTTAAAAAATCAGCCAAGGCTTTAGCCTGAGTTCCTTTACCCGCACCCGGTGGTCCCAAGAAGATTAATCGCGTCACTATTGTTTCACCATTCCTTCATAGCGTTGAGAGATAACGTAGGTCTGAATTTGCCTTGCCGTATCAATTGCCACGCCCACTAAAATTAATAAAGAGGTAGCACCCAACCCTCTAAAAGTTGGCACGTTTAAAGTGCTTTCTACAGCCGTGGGAATAATAGCCACTAAGCCCAAAAAGAGTGCGCCTAAAAAAGTCAATCTGTTACTGACACGCTCAATATACTCACTGGTAGCCTTACCGGGACGAATACCGGGAATACTAGAACCCATTTTCTTCAAGTTTTGCGCCACATCTACAGGGTTGAGAATCAACGAAGAATAGAAATAGCTAAAGAAGATAATAGAAACCATGTAAACCAAAGCATAAACCCAAGAACCAGAACCACTGGGACTGAGGTATGTATTGACGATATTTGCCAAGTCAGCGTTTTTAGTGAAGTTGGCTATTAGCAGTGGCAAACTGAGGATAGCTGCGGCAAAAATAATCGGCATCACACCGCCTTGATTGAGGCGTAAAGGAAGAAAACTCCTCTGTTCTGCCAAAACTCGCCGACCTACCTGACGACGTGCAGAAATAATGGGAATTCGGCGCATTCCTTCCTGCACGAACACAATACCGATAATGGTAGCTATAAAAACCAGTACGAGGACAATCACACGACCGACTATTTCCCGGCCGCCAACTTGTACCAAGTCAATGGTATCGCCTAAAGATTTAGGTAAAGAAGCAACAATGTTGACAAAAATCAACAAAGATGCACCATTGCCAATACCTCTTTCTGTGATCAGTTCCGATGCCCACATGACAAACATTGAACCAGCAGTGAGAGCGATCGCCGTTTCTGCCACAAAAACTGGTCCAGGATTAACGGCAAATTGTTGTAAGAACAATGCTGAAAAAGCCGTACTTTGAACAACTGCCCAACCAACAGTCACATAGCGGGTAATTTGCGATATTTTCCGCCGTCCTGCCTCCCCTTCATTTTTCTGTAAGTTTTCTAAAGAAGGTATGGCGGCAGTCAGCAATTGGATGATAATAGACGCATTGATAAAGGGCAAAATCCCCAGAGCAAATACCCCCAGTGTAGAGAGTCCCCGTCCCGAAAATATATCCAATAAACCGAAAATGGAATTATTGCCGGATATAGCTTCTGCAAATCTCTCCCGATTAATTCCTGGAACTGGTAAAAAGATGCCCAGGCGAACCAAAATTAAAATACCGACTGTGACCAGCAGCCTTCCTCTCAGTCCAGCTGCTTGCGCCATCTGCATAAAAGTTTCTTGAGCCGTTGGGGCTTTGTCTCGACTGATCATAGAGTGCTACCTTTATAGTTAACCAGGCGCTGGAAGCGAGTTGACTAGCTGGGAGTGCTGTTTCCTGGCTCAGTCTAAGACTTCACAACTTCCGCCAGCTGCCTCAATTTTGCTACGAGCTTGGCCTGTGAAAGCTGCCGCTTGCACCTTGAGCGGAATGCCCAATTCCCCATTACCCAAGATTTTCAAGGGGCCTTTAACAGATGTAAGAATCCCAGCTTCCTTCAAAGAAGCCAAAGTTACTTCTGAATTAGCAGGTAGGGAGGCCAACTTCTCTACATTTATCGTAGTGTAAACTTTACGATTAACGACGGGAAACCCCTTGAGTTTAGGTATCCGACGGTACAACGGCTGTTGACCACCTTCAAAACCTGGTCTAGTGCTACTACCGGAGCGAGATTTTTGACCCCGCATACCTAGACCTGCACTAGCACCTTGACCAGCAGAAATACCTCTACCTACACGCTTACGGCGTTTTTTTGAGCCTTTTTGGGGCTTAACATCGTTGAGTCTCATTTGGATTTGGGATTTTAGATTTGGGATTGATAATCTCGTTGTGCTTATGGATTTTATATTAAAAATCCAATCTCAAAGCGTTACTAAATATAGAGATTCTCTACAGCAATACCCCTATCTTCAGCGACTTCCGCGAATGTCCGCAGTGTAGATAGAGCATTAACAGCGGCTCTAGCATTATTCAGAGGATTACTAGAGCCTAATTGTTTAGCGAGAACATTACGTACCCCTGCTAACTCTAATACAGTCCGTACTGCACCCCCGGCGATTACACCTGTACCGGGTGCGGCTGGACGCATGATCACTTTAGCACCACCGCCGATACCATCAATAGGATGAGGAATAGAGTTAGATTTGGTGATAGGAATTTCAATCAGATGTTTTTTGCCATCTGCCACACCTTTTTTAACTGCCCCGATCACATCAGAAGCTTTACCCACTCCTACACCAACTTGCCCGCGTTCGTTACCAACGATGACAATTGCCCGGAAGCTAAGTTTTTTACCACCTTTAACCACTTTACTAACACGACGGATTTGAATTACCCGTTCTTGCCAGTTGGTTTCTTCTTTTTTTGCTTTACTTGCTTTACGACGACCCGTTGCCATAATTCATGCTCTCTCAACGTTAGCTGTCATTGGTCATTAGTCAATTGCCAGTTGCCAGTTTTCAGTTTTCAGTTATTACTGTTACCTGTTACCTGTTCCCTGACAGATGACTTTAGAAATCTAAACCTGCTTCGCGTGCTGCTTCAGCTAGTGCTTTGATGCGACCATGATAGAGGTTACCACCGCGATCAAAAACGACTTTGGTAATACCTTTTTCTAAGGAACGCACTGCTATCAACTTACCAACTTGCGCTGAGGCATCACAGTTAGCACCAGAAGCTAAGTTAGATTTCAACTCTGGTTCTACAGTTGATGCTGCGACAATGGTTTGATGTTGTGTATCATCAATGACTTGAGCATAAATATGCTCATTAGACCGGAATACAGCTAACCGTGGGCGTTCTTGGGAACCGCTAACTTTACCACGCACGCGCCGATGACGACGCTGTTTTGATTCTCTGCGAGTGAGTTTCATATTTACTTCTTACCTTTACCACCAGTCTTACCAGCTTTGCGTCTGACCACTTCACCGGCGTAGCGAATACCTTTACCTTTGTAGGGTTCAGGTGGACGGACAGCACGAATTTTAGCTGCTGTGTTACCTACCACTTCTTTGTCATAGCCACTGACGATGACATTGGTGTTATTTTCTACAGCAAACTGAATTCCGTCTGGTGGTTCAATTTGTACCTGATGGCTATAACCGATATTCAATACAAGGTTACGACCTTGAACTTGGGCGCGATAACCAACCCCTTGAATTTCCAAGCGCCGTTGAAAACCTTGGGATACTCCTTCAACCATGTTGGCAACCAGGGTACGGCTTAGACCGTGCATTTGTCTGGAAGTACGGGTTTCATCCCGACGAGTTACCAACAAAGTTTCGCCTTCCTGAGAAACTATGACATTGGCGGGTAGATCACGGGAAAGTTCTCCCTTTGGACCTTTTACCACTACCTTTGTGCCATCTATCGCCACTTGTACTTTGGCGGGAACAGTAATTGGACGTTTACCAATACGAGACATGACTTAATTTTGTCCTTTGTCAGTTATGAGTTGTGAGTACGAGAATGAGTCGTGGTTAATAACCCTGAAAAAATTCTGAACTCCTGAACTCCTGATAGCGAAGCGTGGCGTTAGCCATACTCCTGATCTTCTTGATTACCAAACGTAGCAAAGCACTTCACCACCCAAGTTCTGACGACGCGCTTCACGGTCGGTCATAATCCCACTGGATGTAGAAATAATGGCAATACCGATGCCACCTAGCACTCTTGGTAATTCTTTTCTGTTAGAGTAAACCCGCAAACCAGGTTTACTTACACGCTTCAGTGCTGTAATTAAGGGTTGGCGATTTTTACCTTTGTATTTCAGGGAAATTACTAAGTTACGCTTGACCCCTTCTCCGGCTTCTGAAACTTCAGAAATAAAGCCTTCTTGTTGTAGTACCTTGGCAATACTACGAGTCATTTTTGTCGCTGGCACTTGTGTTGTTTGATGCCTTGCCAGGTTAGCATTGCGGATGCGCGTCAGCATATCTGCAATTGTGTCGTTAGCCGCCATCGTTCCCTCTTTAGATGAACTTATTGATCGCGAAAGGGCATTCCCATTTCTTTAAGTAAGGCACGACCCTCTTCGTCGTTTTTCGCTGTGGTAATGATAGAGATATCTAAACCACGGATTTGATCGATGCTGTCGTACTCGACTTCTGGAAAAATTAGCTGTTCTCGTACACCTAGAGTATAGTTACCTCGCCCATCAAAGCTTTTGGGGCTAACACCACGAAAGTCGCGGATTCTAGGTAATGCGAGGCTGATCAGACGGTCGAGAAAGGCATACATCCGTTCGCCTCTGAGAGTCACCATGATGCCAACAGGCATACCTTGACGAATTTTGAAGCCAGCAATCGCCTTTTTTGCTCTTGTCACTACTGGTTTTTGACCAGTAATCAGGGCAATTTCGTTTAAAGATGCTTCTAATGCTTTAGCATTTTGAGCAGCTTCACCCAAACCCCGGTTAACAGTGATTTTCACCACTTTAGGTACTTGATGTACGTTAGTGTACTGAAACTGTTGGGTTAGTTTGGGGACAATTGTCTCTTGATATACAGTTTTGAGTCTAGTTGTCGCCATAGTTATTTGTCCTGATTATCCCTGGGCTTGGTCAGGGAATTTTAGATTTTGGATTTTAGATTTTGGATTGAATATCTTTAAATCTACTCAAATCTAAAATCTCAACCTGGTTACAGGCTTATTTATCTAAAATCTCACCTGTTTTTTTCAACATTCTCACTTTCTTCCCTTCAGCGGTGAAAGTGTAGCAGACACGACTAGCGACGTTTTGCTTAGTGGAGTAGAGCATCACATTGGAACTATGAACAGGATACTCTTGGTTAACAATCTGACCAGACTCACCTTCTTGCTGAGGTTTAACGTGCTTGGTCTTAATGTTGACACCTTTAACAATAACTTTGCTGTCTTGGGGTAGTGCTTTAATCACTTCTCCCACTTTGCCTTTATCTTTACCGGCTATCACTTGTACAGTGTCGCCGGTTTTGACGTGCATTTTATGAAACACTTTAGGTTTTGGCTTTGCCATTACAGCACCTCCGGCGCGAGAGAAACTATTTTGGTAAAGTTTTTATCGCGTAATTCCCGTGCCACTGGTCCAAACACCCGTGTACCTCTGGGATTGCCATCTTTGTTGATGATGACTGCGGCATTATCATCAAAACGAATGCTCATACCACTGTCACGATTAATACTTTTCTTGGTGCGAACAATTACTGCTTCCACAACATCAGACTTTTTAACAGCCATGTTGGGGTTAGACTCTTTCACAACAGCGATAATTTTATCGCCTACGCCACCATAGCGACGATTACCTGCGCCTAATACGCGGATGCACATGAGTTTTTTGGCACCGCTATTATCTGCGACATTCAGATAAGTTTGGGGTTGAATCACAACTTAGTCTCCCGGTTAGAGTTGTTAATTTTCTAACAACCATTTATGTTGTAGCTTTAGCGTTAAGGATTTCTGTAACTTGCCAACGCTTAGTTTTGCTCAGGGGTCGAGTTTCCTGAATCCGCACGCGATCGCCCACTTTGCAGTTATTATCTTCATCGTGAGCCTTATAGCGCCGGGTTTGAACTACGATTTTGCCGTACTTGGGGTGAGGAGCTCGGTTTTCTACAGCGACAACCACGGTTTTTTGCATTTTATCGCTCACTACCAAGCCAACTCGTTCTTTGACTGCCATAATCTCCTACTTTGCTTCTTGAGTCGATTGACTTGCTGCCCGTTTCCGTTCTCCCTCTACTGTCAACAGTTGAGCTAGGCGATGGCGGGCGTGTCTAAACTGGTGAGGTTTTTCTAGCTGTCTAGTGGCTTTTTGCAAGCGTAATTGAAATAGTTGTTTCTTAACAGCGACTATTTCCTCAGCTAGTTTTTCATCACTTAATTCTCTAGCTTCTGAAATCTTGGGAAGAGCCATAACCTATTCTTGCTCCTGTGGTTGAGAGCGCACAATAAACTTAGTTTTGATGGGCAACTTATAAGCCGCCAATCTCATAGCTTCACGAGCTATTTCTTCGGATACACCAGCGATTTCAAACAAAATCCGACCTGGTTTAACTACAGCTACCCAAAATTCGGGATTACCTTTACCGGAACCCATCCGGGTTTCTGCAGGACGCATGGTAACGGGTTTATCTGGGAAAATGCGAATCCAGATTTTACCACCCCGGCGAATGTAACGAGTCATTGCCCGACGAGAAGCTTCGATTTGCCGGGAAGTAATCCAACATGGCTCTTGGGCTTGCAGAGCAAAATCCCCAAAGTTCAGGGTACTGCCACGGTGTGCTAGACCCTCCATGCGTCCGCGTTGTTGTTTGCGGAATTTCGTTCTTTTAGGACTTAACATGGTTTGCTAATTGGTAATTGGTAATCGGTAGTCGGTGATTGGTAATCGGTAATTGGTAATCGGTAATTGGCTTTTTACTGTCACCTGTCACCTCTCACCTGTCACCTATTACGCTTCATTTGAACGGTCTTCAAATTGTTGGCGACGGCGTTTTTGGTCACGACGACGGGGTTCGCGCTCCCTTCCTGATGGTTGTGGCGCTTCTTCTTGTCCAGGGATAATCTCGCCCTTGAATACCCAAACCTTGATACCCAAAATTCCGTAAATTGTTTGGGCTGTGCAGTAGGAATAATCAATGTCAGCACGCAGTGTATGTAAAGGTACTCTACCTTCACGAGTCCACTCTGTCCGGGCAATTTCCGCACCATTGAGGCGACCACCCACTTGAACTTTAATTCCTTGTACTCCGGCTCTTTGGGCGCGTTGAATCGCTTGGCGCACTACCCGACGGAAGGAAACACGGCGTTCTAATTGTTGAGCGATGTATTCGGCAATTAAATAAGCATCAGCATCAACTTTTTGCACTTCCACAACGTTAATGCGAATTTGCCGTTGACCACCTAACAAGTCTTGCAGTCCGGTACGCAGTGATTCTATACCTTGTCCACCCCGACCTACTACCACACCTGGTCTAGCTGTCCGTAACTCTAAGTCGATTTGGTCAGCTTTGCGCTCAATACGTATTTCGGAAATACCAGCGTTATTTTGAGCGGTTCTTCCCAGTTTTTTTTCTATGTATTGACGGAGTTTGTGGTCTTCTTGCAGCAGTGCTGGATAACGGTCAGGAACTGCGAACCAACGGGATTGATGTTCTTGTGTAATACCCAGACGAAAACCGACTGGATGAATTTTCTGTCCCACAAATGCTTCCTCTAAAATTTCTTACTGTACGCAATTAGTTGTGGCTGTATGAGTGCTTATTTGGCTGCTTATTTAGCAGCAGTAGCACCTGCACCGACAGCAACAGTAATATGACAGGTCGGTTTGCGGATTTGATAAGCTCTTCCTTGCGCTCTGGGTTGGAACCGTTTTAAAACTGGACCTTGGTCAGCATAAGCTTGAGTAATTACCAATTCTGCCCGATCTAAACCTGCATTGTGTTCAGCATTAGCGGCCGCACTTCTTAACACCTTTAATACTGGTTCACAGGCGCGGTAGGGCATAAATTCCAGGATGATTAGTGCTTCCCGATATGAACGCCCCCGGATTTGATCCAGTACACGACGCACTTTGTAGGGAGAAATGCGGATATAACGAGCGATCGCTTTAACTTCTGTAGTATCAGTTGCCATAATTTTCTCTGTTTTGGTCAGTGGGAATAGGAGTTCAGGAGTATGGCTTACGCCACGCTTCGCTATCAGGAGTTCAGAATTCCACGCATCAATTATTCTTTAACTTCCGCATTTTCTCTGTCACCTGTCACCTGTCACCTGTCACCTTTTACCAATGACTATCTCCCCGATTTTTTATCACTCTTACCATGACCTCTGTAGGTGCGGGTTGGAGCAAATTCTCCCAACTTATGTCCTACCATTTGTTCGTTCACAAATACGGGAACGTGCTGTTTACCATTGTGTACAGCGATGGTATGACCCACCATAACGGGTATGATTGTTGAAGCTCTCGACCAAGTTTTGATGACTTGCTTTTCGTTTTTCTCGTTCAGCTTTTCGATTTTGCTGAGTAAGTGATCAGCAACGAAAGGACCTTTTTTTAAAGAACGACCCATAGTTCAATTTTTGATTTTTGATTTTGCGGAAAGTCGGAGCGGCGGTTTCCGCCGATCAGAACTTTTCAATACGGATTTTGGATTGATAATTTCGGATTTTGGATGATTCAAGCTACTTGTCAAGACTTCTGTTATTTTCATAATTTTGCAGATGCCCACAAGTTAACTGAATCTAAAATCCAAAATTTAAAATCTAAAATTCTAAGACTGACGACCGCCACGACCCCGTTTAGAGGACTTACGGCGACGACGGACAATTAATTTAGTGCTGGCTTTTTTGCGCTTGCGGGTCTTAGCACCTAACGCTGGTTTACCCCAAGGTGTCACAGGACCTGATCTACCAATGGGCGCTCTACCTTCACCACCACCATGTGGGTGGTCTACTGGGTTCATGACGCTACCTCTAACCTTAGGACGGCGACCTTTCCAGCGATTCCGTCCGGCTTTACCAGCACTCAGGTTTCTCGCGTCGGTGTTGCCTACTTGTCCGATGGTGGCGTAACATTCTTTACGTATCATGCGAACTTCACCAGAAGGTAATTTCAATGTCACATAGTTACCTTCTTTAGCCACAACTTGGGCTGTTGCACCAGCAGCACGGACAATTTGACCGCCTTTACCTGCTGTCAGTTCTACGTTGTGAACGTTAGTACCCAAGGGAATGTTAGACAGAGGCAGGGCATTACCATCTTCAAAAGGTGCTTCAGATCCAGCAATAATTTTTGCGCCTACTTTCAAGCCATTGGGATGTAATATATACCGCTTTTCGCCATCTTCGTACTGGACTAAGGCGATTCGCGCATTCCGGTTAGGATCATATTCAATTGCTGTAACTGTAGCTGCTATATTCCGTTTATCTCTCTTAAAGTCGATAATCCGGTATAGTTTCTTGTGTCCGCCTCCCCGACGACGGCTGGTTATCCGCCCTTGATTATTCCGACCTTTGGCACGATGTACTGATTCAGTTAGTGATTTTTCTGGCTCAGTTTTGGTGATTTCCGCAAAGTCGGAGATTGTAACTTGGCGAGTACTGGGGGTATAAGGGCGATAAGAACGAGTACCCATAAACGATTTGCTTTGCTAATTGGTAATTGGTGATTGGTGATTGGTGATTGGTGATTGGTGATTGGTAATCAATACCTTTCTCAATTCCTGATCCGCCATTCGCCAATTTTTAAACATCTGGGAAGAGAACTTGTCTGATTTTGTCTTCGTCCCCAGCGGCGACGGTAACAATCGCTTTTTTGTACTGAGGCTTGAAGCCGATAAATTTACCTACACGGCGTTTTTTACGTGGTGGTAAGGTGGTGTTAACCTTAACAACTTTGACTGCAAATAAGTCTTCAATTGCCGCTTTAATCTGTGTCTTGGTTGATTTAGGAGTTACTTCAAATGTGTATTTGTTTTGCTCCATGAGGATGGTCGCTTTCTCGGTGAGAATAGGACGACGCACCAAGTCGGGTAGGTTGCGGGGGTCAAAGTTAGGCACTGTAGACCTCCTGAATTTTTGTTAAAGCTGAGGATGTAACTACAATTTTGCCGGCGTGCAGTAAATCAAATACATTTAACTGATCAGCTGCAATTACTTTTAAATTTTCTACATTGCGGGCTGATAAATTCACGTTTTCCGCGATCTCAGACAAAATTAACAAGGTTTTTTGCTCTGGGACTGCTCCCCAACGGGCTAATGCTGCTACCAATTCTTTGGTTTTGGGGCGTTGTAGTTCGTTGCTAAATTCTTCTACAACTATTAAATCTTCTGCACGACTAACAAAGGCTGTCCTCAGTGCTAAACGTCTTTCTTTACGGTTGAGTTTGATGTTGAAATCTCTGGGTTTAGGTCCAAAGATCACACCACCACCACGCCATAATGGTGAACGAATAGAACCTGCACGGGCGCGACCGGTGCCTTTTTGTCTCCAAGGTTTGCGTCCTCCACCTCGTACTTCTGAACGGGTTTTGGTGCTGACTGTACCTTGGCGAGAATTAGTCATTTGTCTGACGAGGGCGCGGTGTACTATGTGCGCCGCTGTTTCTTCTTTGGCAACTCGCAACTCGAAGCTGGTCTGACCAACTTCTTCGCCTTGCCAATTTTTAACTACACTCTCAACCATGTTTGTGTCCTTTGTTAGTGGTCAGTTGTCAGTTAATGCTGACAGCTAATCAACTAAAACTATTTATTACCAACTTTGTTTGTGGGTACTACGTTCACTAAGCCGCCTGGTTTGCCAGGAATCGCGCCTTTAACCAGGATCAGGTTGCGTTCTGCATCTACTTTGACTACGGTCAGTTTGCGAATTGTAACGCGAGTTCCGCCTAGTCTGCCTGCCATCCGTTTTCCAGGATAAACACGACCAGGGGTTGTACCTGCACCGATAGAACCGGGCGCTCTATGGTTTTTGGAACCGTGTGACATGGGTCCGCGTCCGAAGTTGTTACGCTTCTGGTTGCCGGCAAAACCACGACCGATACTTGTACCGATTACGTCTACAATTTGACCTTCACTAAAAATATCTGCTTTAATTTCTTGTCCTAAAGCATATTCACTGGCTGTATCAGTACGATACTCGTTCAAATGCCGCAATGCTGGGGCAGATGATTTTGCCAAGTGTCCTAGTTTCGGTTGATTCAATGCCTTGGGTTTAACTTCGCCATAGCCAACTTGAATGGCGGAGTAACCGTCGGTCTGTTTTGTTTTAACTTGTGTGACAGTGCATGGACCTGCTTTGATTACGGTGACAGGAATAGCTACTCCTGCTTCGTCAAAGATTTGGGTCATGCCCAGCTTGGTGCCGAGAATACCTACAGACACAGTAACTGGTTCTCCTTATCTAGTTGCTGACCTGGAAATCGGATTTCTAAGAGACAAGTTTCTTAACGTCATTGTGAAGATTCTATCTCCGCAAATTTGGACTGGCGTTTGACAGTGCAAATTTTTGATGACGCAACAAACTGTTTGTCTACTGTTAGGTGAATCCGTCTATTGTTTCACTTTCTTGTCCACCAGAACAGTGATAATTACCTTTTTTATGGGAAGGTATTATTTCTGGTATCAATGCAAGACGCTATTGCTTTGCGTTTTTGTGCAGCAATGCTTTCGTCTAAGCCATTGCTCTGGCACTCTCCGTTGGTAGTAGGACTTAAATGGATGTTTCCATTCAGTATCCATTTCCTGAAAACTGCTGTTCAGGCTCTACTGCTTTTAATACCTTAAACTATTGTTTGAGGATTTGCCTTGTTTTAGGGGCTGCGGGAGTGAACTCGGACTGAAGCTTGGTTTTGGCTGTGGGTTATGAGCCTCTAGCTTCTTGTTTTGACCTAAATGCTTTTCTAGTTTACCAGTCTCTTGCTCTTTTCTACCAGATATTGCTGGAAGATTGTTTTTCAGTCATCAATCACTGATGCTGTTTTTGCTTGAGGTTGCTAATTTAGAAAGTTACCTGATTTTACAGTTTGGTCACAATCTAACAATATAATATATTAAGTTGTGTTTGTCCAGTGGTTTATGGGGAAGATTTTTTTTGAGAGGGGTTGATGCTGGATGTTGATAAAATTCTATAACTTAACTTAACTTAATCTACCATCCAAAGGTAAATAATAGAAATATCTAAGTGAAATAAGACGAAAATCTATGGCACTAATTACCACTGGCAGGGGTTTCATCCGGGATTTGGAGAAATTTGGCTCTTTAGGTGTATTTGTTCCGTTGGAGGGAGGCCACGAAGGTCGCTATCGCCGTCGTTTACGCGCTGCGGGCTATGTTAACCTCCATATTACAGCTAGAGGTTTGGGAGATGTGGCGGCCTATTTGATGGGAGTTCATGGTGTGAGACCTCCCCATCTAGGTAAAAAAAGCACTGGTAGCGGTGCAGCAGTGGGTGATGTGTATTATCTACCACCTTTGATTGGTTCTCATTTGGAACAACTACCTCCTAAGTCTAAGGGTTTATTGCTGTGGATTATTGAGGGCAATATTCTTTCTGATCAGGAAGTGGAATATTTAGCGAACTTGCCGAAATTAGAACCACGGGTGAAAGTGGTAATTGAACGGGGTGGCGATCGCTATTTCCGTTGGACTTCACTGGAAAAAACTCTGTTAGCTAGTTAGTTAATGGTTAATGGTCAGTGGTCAGTTGTTTTTTGGCTGACTGCTGACTCTAAATACACTTCTAGGAGTTCAGTGAGCGTAGTCGAACTGGTGAAACAGGAAGAAAAAGCCAACTTTTGTTAGCATTAGTTAGCTTTTTTGTATCGGAGATAAGAAACCACTCCCTCCTCAAAATTGGCGTGAAGGTGATCAAGCAAAAATGAGACGTAAATCAACTGTTAGGTCAGCTACTACTACTAAACCCTCTATTTTCCAATCTCCTATCTTTAATTTCACCACTATTGCCGTTTTGGGAGGGGTGTTGATTTTAGGTATTGGGATTGGTATTGCATTTAGTTCTACAACTACTTTAACTCCATCTAATGTGGCTTCCCGTGAATTTATTGATACTAAAGCACCAAACCCGGAAATTTGTGTGCAATATGGGGCTAGTGCGATGGTGATGGATGCGAGATTATTTGTCACTCTGAACCCCTTTAATGTCTATGTTGCCCAGCCTAGTATTCGTCCTGGATGTGTAATCCGTCAAAATAACTGGGCTATTTTAGAAAATAAAAGACTTGTGACTTCTGATCAGGTGAGAGAGTGTAAAAATCGCCTGAATACTTTTGGCTTTACTGGTGACTTGGATAGTGAGAAGCCAGATATTAGGTGTATATATCAAAACGAATCTGCTCAGAATTTCTTCTTATCTCAACCGGGTGCTGTTGCACCAACGCAGGAAACAGAAAGATTCTAGGAGAAGGAGTTCAAGGAGTCAGGAGGCAGAATAATTTTAGATTTTAGATTTTAGATTTTAGATTGAAGTTGACAAAAACAATCCAAAATCCAAAATCCAAAATCTTTTCATTGTATCCCCAGTCACCAGTCACCAGTCACCAGTTAGTGGTTGGTATGGGTTGGCCAAATTCGATAATAGGAACGCTAAAATTTTGATTTGAATAATTCTGTGAATTAGGAATATTTGCAGAAGAATTAGGAATTGTAATCATATTGGTGTTTTCTGAAGAGTTGGCAGAATTGGCGGGGATGATGGTTAAGTTGGATAATCGAGAGGGGTTTTGAGAATTTAGGGATGGTGCTGTAACTAAAGGTTGTTGGTTGGTGGGTAAGTTGGTGGTTGGTGGTGGCAGAGTCATTAAAGATGATGGAGATGGTTGATTGCTGTTAGTGGTGTTATGATGGGAGAATATGGGGCGTAATACCCAGCGCGTGGGGTTTTTTGGGAAAGCGGGTTGCAGTTTTACTTTGCTGACATCGACAAAAGTTCCTGGTTTTAAGTCAATGACTAGGCGGGTGATGTGTGGGCTAAATTGGGAAACGCGAATTTTCTGGATTGTTCCAGAATAGCTTTTTTGGGTGTTGACATTGCCTAATTGGGTGTTAGGCAAATCTACAACTAGACGGGGGGGTTGATCCAGGTAGAAATACTCTGGTTTTGTATTTGCGGAAAGGGTAATTTCTAGCTGTTGGGATTTGGGGTTAAGTTGCCATTTGTTGAGTGTTACTTTTGATTTTGGTAAATTGGCAATTGCCAGATTAATGCAAGTATTTAGGGTTATTGTTGTAGATAATAACAATAAGCTGATCTTCAAAAGATTGGATGGTAAAACTTGCCTGGTTTTGAGTAGACTTTTCATATTTTAGATGTTGTTGATGATTGGTGATTACGAATTACGTTCGCGCAGCGTGCCGGAGGCACTATTACGAATTACGAATTAATTATGTATTGTTTCTTGGTAGCTAGTTTCTAGTAGTAGGGAACTCAGATGAGAGGTAACTTGACTATAACGACGGGTGATAAGTAGGGAAGAACGACATTGAATAGCAAGTTCATCTGTGTATCTTCCTAAAGTTTGTCTTTCAATACCCCAAGCGCGACTAGTACCAGCAATGGTTAAGTCAATATTTTCTGAGGCTGCAAGTACGGCTGACATGGGTTCTGGATCGCTGATGGTTTTGATTTCTATGCGATCGCGTACATTGGCTGGTAGTTGGGAAATCATTCCGTTTAATTCATAACTTAATTCATCTTGGGTTTGATTTGCTGTTAAGACTTGTAAAATCTGCAACATACAGGTATCACGGTTGATGAGTAGTCGCAGGGCAAGGATCAGGGCTAAGTCATCATGGATATTTGCAGAGTAGGGAACTAGCAAATTTTCCAGGCGATCGCCGCCTCTATCTATGAATACTGCTACATCTACTGGTGCGGTGCTGAGAATTTGTCCAACTCTACCACCTAAGCGATTATTACTAAAGGCTGGACGATGCCATCCTACCAGTATTAAGTCAGGCTGTTCTATTTGGGCTATTTGGGCTGTTTCTCTAGCGACATTGCTAGATATGCGAACGATAGGATGGATATAAGAGCGAATGATTGACGGTTCTAGAGTATCAATTAATTCTTCTAGTTGGTGACGACGCTCGGTAATTAAGCGGTTAGCTTCTGTGGGTGTATTTTCAAAACCGTAGTCTTCCTCTAATTCGATTAAACTGAGAGGATTGATCACAGCAGGTTGTCGATAGTTGAGGGCGATCGCTACTGCTAATTGCACTAAACCTTTCTGGGTGCTGGGGTTGGCTACAGGTACTAAAATCCGATATGGAGTAACAAAAGATTCTATTGTTTCTATTGTTTCTATTGTTTCTATTATTTCTGTGTTTGTATTTGTCTCTTGTTTTGCTTCTGGTTCAACAACATCTAATTTAATTAACTGTTTGGGATAAGTCCATTCTAATAATGGTGATGTCATAAATGTTGTTACCAAAGCCATCACTACCAACATGGTAAATAGTAAAGGTGATATTACTCCTAATTCCAAGCCAATATTTAAAACAATTAATTCTGTTAATCCGCGAGTATTCATTAACCAACCCAGGGCTGATGCTTCTCTTTTATTAATCCCACTGACACGGGCGGCGAAGTAAGCACCAAAATACTTTCCTGCTATGGCTACTCCTAAAACTAATGCACATAGTAACCATAATTGTGGACTGTTGAGTAAACCTATTTGGGTTCTTAAACCACTATAGGCAAAAAACACAGGGAGGAGAAAAATTAAGACGAAATCTTCAGTTTTTACGGCTAATTCTCTGACTAATTTGGCATTTTTGGGCATGACTGCACCTAATAAAAATGCGCCGAAAATCAGGTGAATACCGATAAATTCAGTAATGAGAGCAGATGCAACTACTCCCATATAAATTAACGCTAGAAGAAGTTGGCTTAACTTTCCTGTGCGGCGATAATGGGTAAGAAGATGTTTGAGAAACCACCGCCCTATGGTGAACATAAAACCAATGTAGATGAGGCTTTCAAAAATGGTGAGGATAGCGTTTTGATTGATGCTACCATTACGAGCGACTGCGATCGCTATTGCTAAAATACACCACGCTGTTACATTATCAACGGCGGCGCAAGTTAAAGCTAATGTTCCTAATTTTGTCCCTTGTAAATTATTTTCGGTAATAATTCTGGCCAATACAGGAAAAGCTGTGATTGACATTGCTGCACCTAAAAATAAAGCGAAGGCGGTAAAAGATACACTAGCATTAGAAATGAGTGGATACAACAGCAAAGATAAAATCGCAGCTAGAGAAAACGGCACAATTATGCTGATATTGGAAATAATAATCGCTGATTTTAAATTACCGCTGAGATATTTAGGATTTAGCTCTAAACCTATCAAAAACATGAAAAATATTAGTCCTACCTGAGATAAAACATTCAGGAAAGGTAAGGTTTCTGGAGGAAACAGTATAGCTGCTGCATGGGGAGCAATGAAACCAAATAATGATGGTCCCAACATGATACCGGCGACAATTTCACCGATGACTAAAGGTTGTTTAATTGATTTAAATGCCAATCCTACTAACCTTGACATTCCAATTACAATTAACACCTCAACCAGAACGAGAATAACTGTGTGCATAGTTTCCTCTTGATTCTTCGGGTTCCCTAAGATGATTCTTTAAAGGATGGCAAAATGTCAACCTTGTTAGACACAATACAGGTGTATTCTATTAATTTTGATGTAACTTATTGTTAAGTAACAAAAAGCTGTCAGGAGTCAGGAGATTGGCTTCGCCACGCTTCGCGAACAAGGAGTCAGAAGTCAGTAATGAGCTATCAGTAATTAATAATTAATAATTAATAATTAATAATTAATAATTAATAATTAATAATTAGTAATCAGCTAATAGCAAGAATTGAAAAGTTTTAATTTCGTGAAGTTTTAATTTCCTAAAGTTTTAATTGCGTGCATTTTATCTGCATCTGTTTCTTTTCATTCTTTGTATTTAAATATTTCAGGTACTGCCGGAAATCGACGGAAACCGACGGAAACCGACGGCTAAATGCTGACAAAAAATCAATTCTTTCTCCTGACTTCTGATAGCGAAGCGTGGCGAAGCCATACTCCTGAACTCCTGACTCCTAAATTCTTGTAAATATGTCGTTAAATTTTGTTAAGATTGAGTGTGGCGTTAGCTTTACCCTTATATCCCCTATCTGAGAGATATTTCATGTTGCGACTGGAACACATTAGTAAAATTTACCCTACAGGCGAAGTTTTAAAGGATATCAACTGGGAAGTTAAACCAGGTGATCGCATTGGTTTGGTTGGTGTTAACGGTGCGGGAAAGTCTACCCAACTGAAAATTATCTCTGGGGAAATAGAACCCACTGCGGGGGAAATTATCCGCCCTGCTAGTTTACACATAGCATACCTGAACCAAGAATTTGAAGTTGATCCGACGCGGACAGTTAATGAAGAATTTTGGACAGTTTTCAAGGAAGCTAACGCAGTTCAGTTAGCTTTGCACGAAGTACAACGGGAAATGGAAACTGCCACCCTGGAGGAATTAGATAAACTGATTCATAAGTTAGATAAATTACAGCGTCAGTTTGAAGCCTTGGATGGTTATGGTTTAGATGCTCGCATTGGTAAGATTTTACCGGAAATGGGCTTTCAAGTAGAAGATGGCGATCGCCTAGTGAGTGCTTTTTCTGGTGGTTGGCAAATGCGGATGAGTTTGGGTAAAATTCTCCTACAAGAACCAGATTTATTACTACTAGACGAACCGACAAACCATTTAGATTTAGAAACTATTGAATGGTTAGAAAATTACCTGAAAAAGTTACTGACACCAATGGTCATAGTTTCCCATGATCGGGAATTTTTGGATCGTCTTTGTACACAAATTGTCGAAACTGAAAGAGGAGTTTCTAGCACTTACCTGGGTAATTATTCATCATATCTGCAACAAAAAGCAGAAAATGAATCTGCACAATTGAGCGCCTTTGAACGCCAACAAAAGGAATTAGAAAAACAACAAGCATTTGTAGATAGATTCCGCGCTAGTGCAACTCGTAGTACCCAAGCAAAAAGCCGAGAAAAGCAACTAGAAAAAATTGAAAGAATTGAAGCACCAACCGCAGGAGTTAGAACCTTACATTTTCGCTTTCCCCCCGCACCTCGTAGCGGTAGAGAAGTAGTAGAAATTAAGGATTTAACCCATACTTATGGTGATAAAATTTTGTTTTTAGGTGCTAATTTGTTGATTGAAAGAGGTGATAGAATCGCCTTTTTAGGTCCCAATGGTGCTGGAAAATCTACACTTTTGAAAATGATTATGGGTGTAGAACCATACACAGAAGGAACTGTGAAACTAGGAGATCATAATGTTATCCCTGGTTATTTTGAACAAAACCAAGCGGAAGCATTAGATTTAAATAAAACTGTCATGGAAACCATACATGATGAAGTTCCCGACTGGAAAAATGAAGAAGTCCGCACTTTGTTAGGAAGATTTCTATTTGCTGGTGATACAGTATTTAAACAAGTGGGTGCTTTAAGTGGAGGAGAAAAAGCTAGGTTAGCATTAGCGAAAATGCTGTTAACACCTGCTAATTTAATCATTTTAGATGAACCTACCAACCATTTGGATATTCCCGCTAAGGAAATGTTGGAGGAAGCATTACAAAATTATGATGGTACTGCCATTGTAGTATCTCACGACCGTTATTTTATCTCCCAAGTTGCAAATAAAATTGTGGAAATTCGGGACGGAGAATTTCGGGTTTATTTGGGAGATTACCATTATTATTTGCGGAAGATTGAGGAAGAAAAGGAACAAGCAAAGTTAGCTGCAATAGAAGCGGAAAAAGCAGCAAAGAAAGCAGCAAAATCAGCAAAATCAGCAGCGAAGAAGAAGTAGGTTTGTTTTTAAAAACAAGTATTTGTGAGTCCCTGACTTTTTGAAGTTGGGGATTTTTTGTCTGAATCAGGATGTCCAGGATTTAAGGATTAACAGGATTGTTGTTGTTTAATTTTCTGTTGTTATCAGGATTTAAAGATCAGAGAAAATCGCACGCAAAGGAAAACCATAAATTTAAAAATCATATCTTGTCAATCCTTTAATCATGGTTATCCTAATTCTGACAAATAATTAAATTATTGAACACGAATTAAACCCAAATGATTCACAAAAGGTAGAAAATCTTTATCACTAAATAAAAGTGAGTTTTGGGTTTCAATACAGAACGTTGCTATAATCACATCAGCAGTTTTCCTAATAGTAATACCTTGTTTACGCAGAAATCTATAATTATCAGCACTTTTGATAGCAATATCTAATCCTAACATCTCGAAAATATGCAGAGAAGTTAATAATTCTTTTGCTGTTTGATATCCATTATCTGAGCGAAACCCCTGCAAAACTTCAGTTAAAATTAAATCACTGATAGCTATTGGTTCTACTCCTAAAAGTTGATCTAGTTTGTTAGTTTCTGGTGTTTCTATACCATTAAAATAATCTACCCAGACACTTGAATCTACAATAATCATCAGTTGATTCTCTTTTCTTCTAGGTTATCTTCCCATTGCAGTTTTCCTCTATAGGATTTGATTCTTTCTTGTTGTTTGAGTATTTTTAGTTGGTGTATTTCTTGTTGAAACTTATTCCAATAATTAAACTGTTCATTGGGTAAATTTTGATAATGATATGCAGCTTTTTCACTACAAACCCTTTCTAGCAAAGTTAGTAAATTATTGATACTATTAGTAAAGTCATCGTCATTAGGTAATCTATCTAAGAGTGTTTGATATATTTTTTGTTCCAGTTCATCCACTAATGATTCTTGTTTCAATGTCATTGTTTTAACTCCTGAATCAAATATTTTTATTATATCATTATTTGTCTGAATCAGGATTTCCAGGATTTGAGGATTTCCAGGATTGTTATTGTTTAATTTTTTGTTGTTATCAGGATTTAAAGATAAGAGAAAATCTCACGCAATCTCCGTCAGGAGATCCCGCAGGGTAGACGCAAAGACGCAAAGGAAAACCAGAAATTTAAAAATCACATCCTGTAAATCCTTTAATCCTGGATATCCTGATTCAGAAAAAATAAATCAAAATGTAAAAAATATAATATCTCTAATTACGTAATATTGTAAAGTAGAAATAAAATAACTTATGTAAATTTTTATTGAACATGGTATGATAATAGTACAATAAGTTAATGTATCTTGGATTTGATTATGTCAAAATCACGATTTACGGGATTTTTATTGATTAATTGACCCATAGTATTAAAAATGATATAATTTTAATACTTAAATTTTATAGTTTAAATTTATAACAGGAGGCAAATATTATGTTATCAACAAACATTGAGCAAGAATCCGTGATTAAGAGAGTTGAGAGAGTAGTATCTATTTTAATGGAAGAGAATCCCATATTTAAAGAGAACCTTAATTATGCTGCAATAGTGAATGATTTAGTGGAAATTTTTGAAAAAACCTTATCTTTTGATGAATTTAATCATATCTCAGATGCAAGTTTAAAAAAACGTTGTGATGGTATTATGGCTGTGAGAATTCTGGCGAAAATTGGTGAAGATTTTACACCCGAACAAATGGCAAATTTTGAAGATGCAATTAAACGAAAATAGAGAATATTATAAAAATAATCAAATAAAAAATATGAATTATTTATTAGATACTAATATTGTTTCCAGGACTTACGCAAGTGTCACAAGGAAAGTCTAAATTTAAGTCTGTAGTAGGCACTTTAGTGCCAAAAATAAGCGATAAATCGCTTACTACGAACAGAGAAATATGCCAGTTGCGTAAGTCCTAGTTTCTTTAGCCCTCAAACAAAATTCTCTAATTATAGAAAGAATTGAGTTAGCTCAAGCTCAAGAAGACAATATTTTTATTAGTTGTATTACCTATTTTGAAATTAGAAGAGGTTTTTTAGCGGTTGATTCGCCTAAACAAAGAGCCAGATTTAACATATTCTGTCAAAAATATCCGATAATTTTTCTAGATGATTTAGCGATTTTAGAAAAAGCTGCGGAAATTCATGCGAATTTAAGATTAAAAGGTTTACCGATTCAAAGTGAAGATGTTTTAATTGCGGCTACAGCAATAATTAAAGGTTTAACCGTGGTTTCTAATGATAGTGATTTAACCAGAGTTGAAGGTTTAAGTTTAGAAAATTGGTTGTAGGGATAAATGCTAGGTAATAAATGCTCTGTCTCCTAGTGAAAGTGCGTTTTAACGGACTCTTATTCTTATGAACTCCTGAACTCCTGAACTCCTGAACTTCTGAACTTCTGAACTTCTGAACTTCTGAACTTCTGACTCCTCTCTTTTTCAACTTCTTTCTTCAATTTGTGGTTAGTAGTGATATCATTCGGTTATTACAAAAAGTAAAGGGCAATTTTACTATGACCAAAGCACCTGTTGCTCCTGTGGTGCTAGTCATTTTAGATGGATGGGGCTACTGTGAGGACAAGCGAGGAAACGCGATCGCTGCCGCTAAAACTCCCATTATGGACAGTTTGTGGGCGGCCTACCCCCACACCCTCATTCGCACTTCAGGAAAAGCCGTAGGGTTGCCAGAAGGTCAAATGGGCAACTCGGAAGTTGGTCATTTGAATATTGGCGCTGGGCGTGTCGTCCCCCAAGAACTGGTACGCATCTCCGATGCGGTTGAAGACGGTTCTCTGGCCGCTAACCCAGCACTTGTAAACATTTGCCAGGAAGTGAAATCACGAAATGGCAAGTTACACTTGATTGGGCTTTGTTCTGACGGTGGGGTACATTCCCACATTACCCATCTCTTTGGGTTACTGGACTTAGCCAAATCACAGCAAATTGCTGATGTATGTATTCACGCTATCATGGACGGGCGTGATACTCTTCCCGCAGATGGAATAAAAGCCATCGCACAACTGCAAGATTATATAGACCGCGTGGAAATAGGGCAGATAGCCACTATTAGCGGTCGTTATTATGCAATGGACCGCGATCGCCGTTGGGATCGAGTCCAACGAGCTTATGATGTAATGACGCAAGAAGGCGCTGGCAACGGAAAAACAGCGTTAGAAGTCTTGCAAGCCTCTTATGCTGAAGGCGTAACCGACGAGTTTATTGTTCCCATCAGAATTACTCCTGGCGCAGTTGCACCTGGCGATGGGGTGATCTTTTTCAATTTCCGTCCCGACCGCGCCAGAGAATTAACTCAAGCTTTTGTTAGTGTTGATTTTCAGGGTTTTGAGAGACAGCAAATTACACCTCTGTCTTTTCTGACATTTACCCAATATGATCCAGAGTTAACTGTCTCTGTGGCCTTTACTCCCCAGAACTTGACGAATATTCTGGGTGAAGTGATTGCAAATCATGATCTAAAACAGTTCCGCACGGCAGAAACGGAAAAATACGCTCATGTCACCTATTTCTTTAATGGGGGACTAGAGGACCCATACAAGGGAGAAGATCGGGAACTGGTCAGCAGTCCAATGGTAGCCACCTACGATACAGAACCCGCAATGTCCGCCCAGGCGGTGACAGATGTGGCGATCGCTGCCATTGAAAAGGGTATTTACTCTTTAGTAGTGATGAACTACGCTAACCCTGACATGGTAGGCCACACAGGAAAAATAGAAGCTACAGTCACAGCGATTGAAACCGTTGACCGATGTTTAGGCAGACTTATAGAAAGTGTCGGCAAAGTTGGCGGTACAATGCTAATTACAGCCGATCACGGTAACGCTGAGTATATGGCAGATGAGGATGGTAATCCTTGGACGGCACATACAACTAACCCCGTTCCCTTCATTTTGGTAGAAGGGGAAAAAGTGAAAATACCCGGATATGGTGCAAATGTTGACTTGCGACATGATGGTAAGTTAGCTGATATTGCACCCACTATTTTGGATATTTTACAAATTCCTCAACCAGAAGAAATGACTGGTAAATCTCTACTAAGAGCCGCAGAATATGATTTACAACTTTCTCGTACTCCTGTACAAGTAGGGTTGTAATCTATTTCTCTTCTTTGACAGTTAACTTTTCACAGTTAACTGTTTTTTAGAGGTAATGGGTAATGGGTAATGGGTAATGGGTAATTGGTAATTGGTAATATTATCCCAGTCACCAGTCACCAGTCACCAGTCACCAATCACCAATCATCAAATTTTTAATTAACCGTGTTACGTTAAATAATATTCAAGATCATCTTTGGGAATTTTTAATTACGTATGTCGATTACTAACATTGTGCAAGGAATTTGGGCGTTTTCTGCCTTAGGTTTAATTGTCCTGGTTTTACTACATAGCCCTAAAGGTGATGGTATCGGTGCTATTGGTGGCCAAGCTCAACTCTTTAGCAGTACCAAAAGCGCAGAAAATACATTAAATCGTGTCACCTGGGCGTTAGTAGTAATTTTTCTCGGTTTAACAGTGGTTTTAAGTGCTAACTGGCTACCTAAATAAGTAAAACCTAGATAAGTAAAAATGGGAAAAATATCCCAAAAATCAATATCCAAAACCCAAAATAGAAATCATCATTTTTTTGGGTGGAAATTATTAACAGTTCTGACTTTATTCATAATTTCAGGACTGTTAGTTATTTTGACGAATTTTCATACTCAAGCCAAAGAACCTAACCCCCAACCCCGTTCCCTAGCAGGGAAGGAGACTATAATTTCCCCTTTCCTTGTAGCAGAGAGGTTAGGGGAAAGATCAATACAAAAACCCCATCCTTTACCACTAAGTTTAGAAAAATGGCAAGATCAAAATAATAGTGGTGATTATTTTGAGCAAATTCAACCTACAAAATATGGTTATTTAATTTGGTCACATTTCCCGATTAAAGTAAATATTGAAACTCCTACAAATATCAATCAACAACAAGCGCAAACATGGGTAAATCAAGTTTCACAAGCTATTAAAGAGTGGAATAATTTTTTACCTTTAGAATTAGTAGAAAATTCAGAAATTGCTGATATTAAAGCTGATATTAAAATTATGCGTCAACGTCCACCTTTACAAATAAACCCCATTAGTAAAATTCCCCGTGCGCGTTCTGCATTAGCGACATACGAGTTATATAATCAAAATAATTTTTTATTACACCGTTTTACTATTTTATTAAGTCCCACTCAAACAGGGGAACATTTGCAAGCAGCAGCACGTCATGAAATGGGACACGCTTTAGGAATTTGGGGTCATAGTCCCGTAGAAACTGACGCACTTTATTTTTCTCAAGTTCGTAACCCTGTATCTATTTCTAGCAGAGATGTGAATACTTTAAAGAAGATTTATCAACAGTCTACAAGTTTGGGGTGGTCAAGTGTGAAAAAGTAATATAGTAGGAGTCAGTGGTTCGACTTACTTCGACTGCGCTCAGTACAAGTCGCTCACCAACCGGAGTCAGAAGTCAGGAGTATAAGCCTATTTTAGTAAGACTTTCATGATAAATTGATGTCTTAACTACCCTGTGTTGGGCTATAAGTTAATATTTGTGAAATATGGAAGATTTATAACTTCTGATAGATGTATAAAATTTAAAGTTGCAAATTTAAAGTTGCAAATTACAACAATGAATGAAACTGATTTAGCTTTTACCCCAGCTTTAGAGTTAGCACAATTAATTCGTCGTCGGGAAGTTTCACCTCTCGAATTGACAGAACTATATTTAGATAGAATTTCTCGCTTCAATCCCCAATTAGGAAGTTATTTTACTGTCACAGCAGATTTAGCTATTGCTGACGCTAAAGCAAAAACAGAATTACTCACAACCGCTTCAGAATTACCGCCATTTTTTGGTGTTCCCATTTCTATTAAAGATTTAAACGCCGTAGCTGGTGTTACTTGCACTTACGGAAATCCAGCTTTCGTTAAAAATATCTCTAACTATGATGATGGCGTAGTGAGCAAGATTAAACAAGCCGGTTTTACAATTTTGGGAAAAACTGCCACGTCTGAATTAGGTTCTTATCCTTACAGTGAACCTACAGGTTTTCCCCCAGCTAGAAACCCTTGGAATTTAGAATATACTCCTGGGGGTTCTAGTGGTGGTGCTGCGGCCTCTGTGACAGCAGGATTATGTGCGATCGCTCAAGGTTCAGATGGTGGTGGTTCAATTAGAGGACCTGCGGCTTGTTGTGGTGTAGTGGGAATTAAACCAGCAAGGGGAAGAGTCACACAAGCACCGGTAGGCGATCGTATGGGAGGAATTGCTGTTAATGGTCCCATAGCCAGAACTGTAGCAGATGCAGCAGCCATGTTAGATGTAATTTCTGGATATATTACCGGAGATCCTTATTGGTTGACAAATCCAGAACCTTCATTTTTAGCAGCAACCAAAGTAAAAAACCAGAAGTTAAAAATAGCTTTTAGTACCAGTATTACTCCCTTGGGAGATGCTGACACAAACTGCAAACAAGGAGTATTAAAAACAGTTAAATTATTAGCAGAAATTGGACATGAAATAGCAGAAAAATGTCCTGATATGAGTGGTTTAGTAGAACCATTTCAAATAGTATGGCAATCTGGAGTAGCAGCAGCAGGAATACCCCCAGAAGCACTGCAACCATTGAATCAATTTTTATTATCGAGAACAGGTTCTGCGGGTGAATATTTGCAAGCATTAGCACAAATGCAGATAGTTTCCCGGCAAATAGTCGCCTTTTTTGATAATATTGATGTGTTAGTATTACCGGTTTATTTGCACTCACCCATTAAAGTTGGTGAATGGCAAAATTTAACCCCAGAAGAGATATTTCAAAATATTATCAAATGGGTTGCACCTTGTCCAGTAGCAAACGCAACAGGATTACCTGCAATAGCGATTCCTGTAGGTTTTGATAGTAATGGTTTACCCCTGAGTGTGCAATTAATAGGTAAACCTGCGGACGAGTCTACTATTATTAGTTTAGCAGCACAATTGGAAACCGCTAATCCTTGGATTCAACATCGTCCAAATCTCTGAGTTAGTGTTAATAAGATGGTAATGTTGTCTGAATCAGGATATCCATGATTTTCAGGATTTTCATCAAAAATAAATCATGTTTTTCTGGAAATCCTGTTAATTTATGATTTTCACTTTTTACAGCAATTATGAATTACCAATTACGAATTACGAATTACGAATTACGAATTATTCTGTCTTTTATCAACAACTAAAACTAAACAAAGTGCAGCAACAGCTTTTTCCCATTCCTGACGAACTTTAACATCTTCCACACCATCAAATAAACTTACCAAACGAGGAACAGCTGCTTCCAAAGCTGCTGGTGGAACTGGACGATGTAACTCAACGAGGTGATTTAAACTTTCTTGATGATGGAGAAAATTAATTACCCATTTTGTTGTATGATCGGGACTATCAGGAACACGCTTAACCCCTAATTCGTTTTTTAACCAATTATAAAAAGGCGGTAAATGTTCAGCTAAAACTTGTCCTGCTGTGGGTAAAGTATCCCGCAATAATTGAATATCTAAACTGTCTAATTCTTGTTTTAATTCCTGTGAGTTAAGCACCTCACTTAAAGGTTTTGAAAGTATTGCTTCTATTTCCGATTGAGAAAAATCTAAATGTTCAGTAAAAGTAGAAATTGTAGATGACATTTTACTCATCTCCCAAAATGATTAAAAAAGATTAATTAATATCTGCTGACTTTTCAGAAAGGGTGAGTAGCTTTGGTTCACAGAAAACTTCAGATAACCAAAGATAGAAGCTAACTCTAAAAGTGAGCATCCCAATGAAAGAAAAGATAATAGTAGTACCACTAAAAAATCTCGTAAAATCTCTTAGCTTTGTGTCCTTTGCGCCCTTTGCGGTTCAATCATAAGCTGTTGTGCATTTAATTTGTATAAGTGGAACAGGCATCTTGCCTGTTAAACAAGAGTTCAGAATATTAGGATTATACAATTTAGCTGTGTAACAGCTTATCAATCAAACATTTAGAGCATTTGATTTCGTTAGATCAAAATAAATTGACACCTTTGTGATGCTGCCATTATAAAATATATAACCTTTTAGAAAACTTGCCCATTGACATAATTTTTGTGTAGCTATTAGTCTATCGAAAAGTAGATATTTTTTAGGCGATTCCATCCCTAATTTTCCCATATTTTATAATTTGATCATGCTGTTTTTGATGTAGGTCAAAGCAGAGAAATTATGCAGAATGAAAAAAAAATATCTGAATACTGAGTGTGGGGAAAAATTCAGATAATCTTGGTTAAATAGCTATCATCAAGATAGCACGGTACAGGGGGAAAGAACATTTACCAATTGTGTTACAGATGCGGTATTCATAACGAGTTGGCACAGTCAGCGTTGATACTATGAATACCATTGAAGAAATGCTAAAAAAATGAAGTTGGAAATTTTCCAATTTATCACCCAAAAGAGCCTCAACTATGGCAATCTGATAAACATAACCCCTGGCAATCTGATATTTTAGCTACAGAAAATCTACCTGTTGAGGCTATGCAAACCCTACCACCCCTTGAAACTAACAACATTACATCCAGTCAACCCGTCTTTGACACCACCATCAAACGCCGCAAAACTCGTCCTGTGAAAGTGGGAGATGTCACCATTGGCGGAGGCTACCCTGTGGTGGTACAGTCAATGATTAACGAAGATACCCTCGATATTGATGGTTCTGTAGCAGCTATTCGTCGTCTTCATGAAATTGGCTGCGAAATTGTCCGCGTTACAGTTCCTAGTATGGCTCATGCCAAAGCCTTAGCAGAAATTAAACAGAAATTAAAGCAAACTTACCGTGATGTTCCCATTGTTGCCGACGTGCATCACAATGGCATGAAAATTGCCCTGGAAGTAGCTAAACATATCGAAAAAGTACGTATCAATCCAGGGTTGTATGTATTTGAAAAACCCAACACCAACCGCACAGAATACACAAAAGCCGAATTTGACGAAATTGGCGAGAAAATCCGTGAAACCTTAGAACCCTTGGTAGTTTCCCTAAGAGATCAAGGTAAAGCTTTGCGGATAGGAGTCAATCATGGTTCGTTAGCAGAAAGAATGCTATTTACCTATGGTGACACCCCAGAAGGAATGGTAGAATCTGCCTTAGAATTTATCCGCATTTGTGAATCTTTGGATTTTCGCAACATCGTTATTTCGATGAAAGCCTCAAGAGTTCCCGTCATGGTAGCCGCCTATAGGTTAATGGCCAAACGCATGGATGATTTAGGCATGGATTATCCTTTACATTTGGGTGTAACCGAAGCCGGAGATGGGGAATATGGCAGAATTAAATCTACTGCGGGAATAGCTACATTATTAGCCGATGGTATTGGTGATACAATTCGCGCATCTTTGACAGAAGCACCAGAAAAAGAAATTCCCGTTTGTTACAGCATTCTGCAAGCTTTAGGTTTGCGGAAAACAATGGTTGAGTATGTCGCTTGTCCTTCTTGCGGAAGAACTTTATTTAACTTAGAAGAAGTGTTACACAAAGTCCGGGAAGCAACCAAACACCTAACAGGTTTAGATATTGCCGTCATGGGTTGTATTGTCAACGGACCAGGAGAAATGGCCGATGCTGACTATGGTTATGTAGGTAAAAATCCTGGTTTTATTTCTTTATACCGTGGCAGAGAAGAAATCAAAAAAGTTCCAGAAGATCAAGGTGTAGAGGAATTGATCAATTTAATTAAAGCTGATGGACGTTGGGTAGATCCTTAATTTGGGGAATGGGGAGTCGGGAGTCGTAGGGGCGAAGCATTCGGAAAATAACCTTTTCATACAATTGAGAATTGGTAGCCCGAATGCTTCGCCCGTAGAGGAGTCGGGAGAGAAATATTTTTCCCCTATCACCCATCACCCATCACCCATCACCAATCACCAAATCCTGTGTTAGATTGGGCATACTGACAATAGATTTTCCCTCTGACATAGATGTCATTATGGTGATTACAAAAAGTAGACTTGTTTTAGGTGCTACAGCAGTGACGCTTTCTACAATTGCTGTTACTAGTCTTGGTATTAATTCCCGTGGTCAGGCTTTGTTTAAAGCAAGTCCCAAGGAATTGGTAGACGAAGTATGGCAAATTGTTTACCGTCAATATGTAGACGGGACTTTTAATCAAGTAGATTGGCAAGCTGTTCGTAAAGAATATTTAAGCAAGTCCTACAGTAATCAGCAGGAAGCTTATACATCCATCCGGGAAATGCTGAAAAAGCTAGAAGACCCTTATACCCGGTTTATGGACCCAGAGGAATTTAAGAGTATGCAGGTTGATACCTCTGGAGAATTAACAGGTATTGGTATCACTATCAGTCAGGATGAAAAAACAAAGGAATTAGTTGTAATTTCCCCTATTGAAGATACACCAGCCTTTAAAGTAGGAATTTTAGCTAAAGATGTCATCTTAGAAATTGATGGCAAAAGCACTAAAGGCATGGATACAAACCAAGCTGTATCTTTAATTCGCGGTGAAGCGGGAACTCAGGTCAGACTGAAAATTCTCCGAAATGGTCAGCAAAAAATATTTGACATCACCAGGGCGCGAATCGAAATTCATCCGGTTAAGTTTGCTGAAAAACCAAGTCCAGCAGGTAATATTGGCTACATCCGACTGAATCAATTCAGTGCTAATGCTGGCAAAGAAATGAGAGATGCGATTAATAAGTTAGAAGCTAAAAACGTCACTGGTTACGTTTTGGATCTGCGTGGTAATCCTGGTGGTTTATTATTTTCCAGTATAGAAATCTCCCGGATGTGGTTAGATAAAGGTACGATTGTTTCCACTATTGATCGTCAAGGTGAGCAAGAACGGGAAATAGCCAGAGGACGTGCTTTAACTAATAAACCTTTAGTAGTGTTGGTGGATAAGGGTTCAGCCAGTGCTAGTGAAATCCTGTCCGGTGCTTTGCAGGATAATAAGCGGGCGACGATAGTGGGTACACAAACTTTTGGTAAGGGTTTGGTGCAGTCTGTGCGTCCGTTGGAAGATGGTTCTGGTTTAGCGGTGACTATTGCTAAATATCATACTCCTAGCGGTAAAGATATTAACAAGCATGGTATTGACCCTGATATCAAAGTAGATTTAACTGATGCCCAAAGACAAGATTTGTGGTTAAGGGAACGTGAGAAATTAGGTACTTTAGAAGATCCGCAATTTGCTAAAGCTATTGAGGTTTTAGGTAAACAAGCTGCTCAAAATACTACAACAACTAATAAGAATTAAATTGTCAGGAGTCAGGAGTCAGGAGGGGTTTAGCAGTGCTAAACCCTTACAGGAGTCAGGGGGAAAAGTGAGCAGTTTTTGATGGTTGTAACGTCTATTCCTGGGATTTTCTTCCCCTTTTGATCCCTGAATCCCTTGATTCAGTTTTTTATTTATATGCTTAATGGCACGCTGCGGTAACAGCAGACGTTACTTATTTTGTTATTTATATAGTATAACCAGTTGCCAAAAATACGACAAGTATGTTACTCTACTTAGAGTATATTTAAACATATTATCATTACTTTATATTGTTAATTCCTGTACTGGTTATGAACAACAGTCATTTATTGATGGGGCGGATTTTTGCGCGATGTCCTATTGTATCAATCCTCACTGTGCCAAACCTGCTGATCCTGCAAATGCAAATAATCCTATTTGCCGTAACTGTGGGTCACAATTACTGCTGCAAAATCGCTATCGGGTACTTAAACAACTAGGTCAAGGTGGTTTTGGTAACACCTTTGAAATTGACGACGGTGGAAAAACCAAAGTTTTAAAAGTGCTGACTGAGAATAACCCTAAAGCGGTGAAATTGTTTCAACAAGAAGCTAAGGTTTTGAGTCAGTTAAATAGTGCAGGTATTCCCAAAGTCGAAGCAGATGGTTATTTTACGGTTTTACCTAAAAATAGCTCTGTACCATTGCACTGTTTAGTAATGGAGAAAATCGAAGGGGTAAATTTAGAGCAATGGATGGAAATTCGCAATTATCAACCTATTACTGAAACTCAAGCTATCCATTGGTTGAAACAAATTGTAGAAATTCTGGCTTTAGTACACGCTCAAAAATATTTTCATCGTGATATTAAACCTCAGAATATCATGCTGCGACCAAGTGGGCAACTGGTTTTAATTGATTTTGGTGCAGTGCGACAAATCACCACCACAATTTTAGCGGGAAACTCCCATACTAGAATTATTTCCCAAGGTTATTCACCACCAGAACAACAAAACGGTTATTCTGTACAACAGTCTGATTTCTTTGCTTTGGGAAGGACTTTTATATTTTTACTGACTGGTAAAGAACCCCAGGATAAAGCTATTTATGATCCTCTGACTAATGAGTTAAATTGGCGAAAATATGCAGTTAATATTTCTCCTGTTTTAGCAGATTTAATTGATAATTTAATTGCGCCTACTGCAAATCAGCGTCCTGAAAATACAAGAGTTATTTTACAGAGATTAAAGGAAATTGAACAAGGTTTAAATCAAGTTCATATTGTCAGAAACACTACAAAGATTCAATCTAAAAATAGTGCTTCTGGGACTGTTGCAGTTAGTCCAGGTAAACCTGTCACAACAACGGCTAAACCAATTCAGAAAAAACATAAACCTTGGCAATGGTTAATTAGTTTAGGTGTGGGATTGTTTGCTATTGCTGCATTGAACCAACTTAATAATAAAATTATTGTCGAAGTTAGGGAAGATCGGGATAAACTTTACAAAGCAGAAGATTTAGCAAAAAGTCCCAATGTAGATAATTTACTCAAAGCTATTAGATTAGCTGAGGCGATTAAACCTGAAAGTTATGTATATCAAGAATCCCAAAAGTTAAAATCTGAATTTGTTAGAAAAATACTCAAATTAGCACAGGAGAAAATGAATGAGAAAGATGCAGATACAGCATTAGAAATTGCTAGAAAAACTCCGCCTATTGCTGAATTACAATCAGAAATTGATGATTTTATTGTTTTGGGTGAAGCCCAAAGAAGTGCTTGGATAGGTACGGTTGCTGGTTTAGAAGCGGCAATTTCCCAAGCTCAACAAATTGATGCTTCTAGGGATGTTTATAATGAAGCACAACAATTAATTGCGCGTTGGCAATTAGAAATTGAATCTCGGTTAGAAAAAGAAAAAGAAATAAAACCGGAAAGAGCATTATGGTAATTTTTAGGCTGATCTAATAAACTATAACAATCATATATAATTAAATCATTTATAATGCTTCTTTTTCTTCTCTTTGTATCTTATCTTCGTGTCCTTCGTGTCTTCGTGGTTCGTTAAAAATTAGTAGGTTGGGTTGACGCAAGGAAACCCAACAACAATCACAAACAGCACATAATAGTAATATATAAAAATCTGAAAAACTAAAATTAAATCATGACCACAGATGCAGAATATCAAGCAAGAATTACCAGCTATAACTGGGATGATTTAATCAAATTATGGTCAGAAATTAAAGCAAAAAAGACCTCAAACTTTTGGGATGCAGGTAAAGCATTAGAATATTTGATATTACGTGCATTTCAACTTGATGGCGCAGAAGTAGCTTGGCCTTACATCGTCAAAATTCAAGATAAAATAGTAGAACAAATTGACGGAGTAATCTATACAGATAGCCTAGCCTGTTTGATAGAATGTAAAGATACAAGTGACGAGGTTAATATTGAACCTATAGCTAAACTAAGAAATCAATTGCTACGAAGACCAGCATCAGCTATTGGTAGTGTGTTTAGTCGCAGTGGATTTACAGAAGCAACAGTAACATTAACTGGGTTTATTGCTCCGCAAACTATTCTACTATGGGGAGGAGAAGAAATTGAATATTCACTCACAAATAAATGTATATGTAAATTCCTAGTCAAAAAATATCGTGTTTGTGTTCAAAAATGTATCCCTAACTACGACATTACAACGGAGATTTTCTCATGACACTAGCATACATCCTGACAGAAAGTGATAAAGATATAGAAATTTTACAGAAATTGCTACCAAAAAATTTAATTCAAGATATTAAATTTATAGCAGGTGCAAGTTCTTACAGAGCGCGTTCTTTAGCTAGTTCACTACTTGCGACTCAAAAAATACCTGTTTGTCTTGTTATAGATGCAGATACAAATAACCCATCTCAAGTATTTGAAAAGAAAGATTTAATTAATTATGTGTTAAATCAAGTATCTTCTGGTATTCCTTTTCAAATCTCCCTAGCCATTCCCGAAATAGAAATAATATTTCTCCAAAATAAACCATTAATTGAAAAAATCGCCCAACGTCAATTTAATGACTTAGAATGGCAACTTGCCCAAAGTAAACCCAAGGAATTTTTAGAAACAGTATTAGGTAAAGAAACATCAATCAATGAGAAAATCTTTAGTAATATCAATGATGAAGAAATTAAAATATTACAACAACATCCATTAATTCAAGAAATAATCACTTTCTTGTCATCACTTACCCCGTCTGTTGTGGCAATTAACTAACAATTTTGTAGGTTGGGTTGACGCAAGAAAACCCAACAATAACAGACTAATTTATAATTAATACTTAACTAGACAATAGGAAGAAACTTTATTCTGTCTTGATACTCATTATCTAGTGATCCTTCAGCTATCAGTAATAATTGTTCAATATTTTCACCAACACTTAATTTTGGATTAAGAATGAAAATTCCTGGAATATGATGACCTTGAGCGATATGATCTGTTAAATGAACAGGCATAGATTTACGATTATTAGTTACGAGAACAAAGTTATTTTCCTCACACCAAATCAAAATTTCTGGATCAAGAGTTCCCTTTTGTGGAGTAGTCAAATCTCCCACTGCTAGGATAAATAAATCAAGGTTTAGACGGCGTAATTGAATGGTATAAATTGGATTAACATTTTCATCAATGAGATAATTAAGCGCCATGACTTTGCAACAACATTTTTTCAGCTTTTAACTTACGTAATTTTTCCACAACAGGGTTAGGATTGCGACGCTGTTCTTCTCTCATTTTATCACCCCATTCCAACCAATCTTTTATGTATTCATCTACTGATTGTTGATTATGCAAATAGTAAAGAATCGTCGCATAAACCTGTTCTAATGTTAGTGATGTATAGGTTTTAGCAATCTCTTCAGGAGTTTTCGCATGGAAAAGATAGTCAAATAAAATGGTTTCAATTCCCACTCTTGTACCTTTGAGTCTAATATCATCGGGAGCTAGAAAATTAAAGTATTCTTCAAGTTGCATAGTTAGTTAAGTCTCAATTGCTGTTACTGTATCTTAATTTTATTTTAGAATATTATCGGTTATGTTGAGTGATACTTTTTAACCATAAGGGTAACTATCAAGATAGAAAAAAGAAGTCGAGGATCTGATCTTTCTAGAATTACTCATCTACAATTATAAAACTGGATCTCACCTTAAAAACCGCAAAATTTCCGCAATAGTAAAGAGTAAACCCCTTGACACCGCCCGAAAACCCTGTTATGCTAATCTTGACGAGGAAGAACTATCTTCTGTGCATAAGCAATTACAAGTATTTTCAAATAAGTAAGGGCGAAGCATTCGGAAAGAAAATCAATGGTTTCAGGGATAACTTATCCTCCGAATGCTTCGCCCCTACTATGGTTCTCTGCGTGAGAAAAAAATAGGGGCAGTTTCCACAACCCCCCCCCAAAACAACTTGTAACTTAACAACTACTCAGCACTAGCTAAAGTGGGAGCAGAAAAGATTTGAGAATATAAACTTGTAGGTTGTTGACGAGCTACCACAGGCAACACTTGACGCGCATGAGCCGCAACTTCTACAGTTTTCACATCATAAGTTTCTGTCACCAACTTAGGATAGAAACCAATACCGATGATAGGAAGTAACAAACAAGCAGTGATGAACAACTCACGAGGTTTCACATCAGCAACTACAGTATCTAAATGCAACTCTTCACTTTGCTTACCGTAGAACACCTGACGCAACATAGAAAGTAAATAAATAGGTGTTAAAATCACACCCACAGCAGATAAGAAAATAACTACAACCTTGAAACTAGAACTATAAACGTCGCTAGTACCAATACCCAAGAACACCATTAACTCACCCACAAAACCACTCATACCGGGTAAAGCTAAAGAAGCCATTGCACCAGCAGTAAACAGAGCGAAGGTTCTGGGCATTACCTTAGCAATACCACCCATTTGATTCATCATTAAAGTATGGGTGCGTTCATAAGTGACACCAGACAAGAAGAATAAACTAGCAGCAATTAAACCATGAGAAACCATCTGTAACACCGCACCACTAATACCAATTTCGGTATAAGATGCAATGCCTATTAACACAAAACCCATGTGGGCAATAGAAGAGTAAGCTAAACGGCGTTTGAGGTTAGTTTGGGCAAAAGCACAACAAGCACCGTAAACAATATTAACTACACCTAAAATTGCTAGAACTGGAGCAAAAACAGCGTGGGCATCACCTAACATTTCCATGTTAAAGCGAATTAGGGCATAACCACCCATTTTTAATAACACACCAGCTAAAATCATTGAACCGGGTGCAGATGCTTCACCGTGGGCATCAGGCAACCAGGTATGAAAGGGGAAAATAGGTAATTTTACACCGTAAGCAATTAAGAAACCTGCATAGAGAGCTAATTCTAACAGTTGGGGATATTCTTTAAGTCCCAATTCTGTCATGTTAAAGGTGAAGTGATCACCATAAAACGCCATTGTTAAACCAGCTACGAGAATAAATATAGATGCGGCTGCTGTGTAGAGAATAAATTTAGTAGCTGCGTAACGGCGGTTTTTGCCTCCCCAAATAGAAATCAATAAATAAACTGGTACTAATTCGATTTCCCACATTAAGAAGAATAATAACAAATCTTGGGCGAGGAATACACCTAATTGGGCGCTATACATTACCAGCATTAACGCATAAAATAAACGCGGCTTATTGGTTACTTTCCAAGCCGCGAATATAGCTAATGTGTTAATTAAACCTGTGAGTAATACTAAGGGCATTGATAAACCATCAATCGCTAATGCCCAATTTAAACCAATTTGAGGTATCCAACTATATGTTTCTGTGAGTTGTAAAGCGGAAATTTGGAAATCGTAACCTTGCCAAACCGCATAAATCATTAATGCTAAATCTGCAAAAGCTACTCCTAAACCATACCAGCGAATGGTTTTACCGTCTTTGTCGGGAATGAGGGGAATGGCTAAGGATGCCACTAACGGCAAAAAAATTATGGCTGATAGCCAAGGAATTTGTATCGGATTCATCACTGTTGACAATCAATTTTGCATTTTTCTTTTAATTAGATTATATTAAGAAATCGTTACTTTTGTAAACACATTTCTTAACATAATTTCAATCCAGGTAATAAATAGTAATAAATACTTACTAAAACTGCCTAGCCGCTATTCTAATCATAAATTTTTGTAACGTCAACAAAAAAACGGCTAAATTGGCCGCCATTTTCAGATATAATTTTTCTCCTCATAAAATTTTAACAGCGATATAGACTCAGCACTAACTTTGACACTGAGAACAAAAATGACTAGAACGCCCACCTAGTTTAATACGCTGGATGGTATTACTACAAACTTTACAAGGCTCTCCAGCACGGTTATAAACCCACGCTTCACCGCCATAATTGCCGTTAACGCCTTTAACATTGAGGAAATTACTAAAAGTTGTCCCACCTGCGGCAATACTGGCGGATAAAACATCAATTATCGCTGTTCTTAAAGGTTCTATTTGTTTTTTCTGCAATTCTGTACAGATGGTGGTAGGTAAGATGCCACTTTTAAACAAAGCCTCATCAGCATAAATGTTACCTAATCCTGCTACTATTGACTGGTCTAATAAGGCTGTTTTAATCGGACGACGGACTTTTTGCAGTTTATTTGCTAAATACTCAACTGTAAACTCTGGGGAAAATGGGTCTACTGCTAGTTTGGCTAAACCTGTAATAATACTTTCTACAGGTACATTCCCAGGAACATACCACATTTGCCCGAAGGTGCGCTGATCTACAAAGCGTAATTCTTGCTGATCTCCAAAAAATAATCTTACTCTTGTATGTTTGTGTAAGGGTTCATTTCGATTTAACCATAATAATTGCCCTGTCATTCGCAGATGAACGCCCAACCAAGAAGAAGGGGAGAGTTCAGCTAAAAGATATTTACCGCGACGATGCCAAGATGTAATGGCACTGGTTTTAATATTTTCTATAAATTCTTCAACAAAAAAAGGGTGGGCGATGATGCGTGGTAGCAACACATCGCCCCCCGTAATTTCTTGATTTAGGGTTAATTGATTTAAACCCCGTCGTACTGTTTCAACTTCAGGCAGTTCAGGCATTTTCAGAGTAATGATTGCTGGGTGTTTAGTTTAGAGTCATACCTCAACCGTAGATTAAGGGCATGGAACCAGCATATTTAGTTTACTGCTTTTCCATGTTTTTATACTCAATTCTCAGCACTCAGGACTCATGACTGTTGTATTGCTTACTTTTTAGCAGCAGGTTTAGCTTTGGGTGCTTCCACTTCTACTAATTCATCTAAAGCAAAGTTGTTGGTGTTAACACCAGCGTAATTAACACTGGGGAACCGGACAATTACAGGGTACTTAATTCCGCTTTGATCTACAGTAGCAACAGTACCTACTTCTTGAAACCAGTAGGACTCGGGGCGGAGAATACGTACTTTAGAACCACGTTGAACCATGATTATCTTCCCTTTGAATGTTCAATTGAGAATAAATTAGGGCTATTTGATTTCACTCTACAACTAGAAGGTCTTTACTAGCGTATTTGTTAAGTTATTTGTCATAAGTTAGGGAACTGGGGAAGAAAATTTTAGATTTTAGATTTTAGATTTTAGATTGGAATTGACAAAAACAATCCAAAATCCAAAATCCAAAATCCAAAATTGAATTACCAATTACCCGAAAAAGTATCAAACCCTACTTGACAAAGTACCTATAATAGAATAATGTCGTTCGCAAACACTTTTTGCGAATAAATTGCCTATGCCTTTTAAGCTTTGCTTAACACAAAGACACTCCCCTCGTTACCTCTGCCAATACGCAGATCATTGTCTAGATAAGTGATGTCCAACCATCCTTGTTGTTGGTCGCTGTTGATGGGAAAATCAAAAGCGGTAAATTTTTTGCCTGATTCAATTTGTTGGATAAACGTTGCAGGTGATTTGTAGGCAATTAACCTTTGTAAGCCAAAAATAAAACGTTGAAATTTGACTTGGACTCGACGTTCGGAAACAGGTTCAAATTTAGCAGCTACGCTAACTAATCCTTCCAAAGACGGTAGTCCATAAATTTCAGCAATGTTATAAACACTGTTAGTTTCGACTCGAATACATTGGTAAATTTGACCAAGTTTACAAAGAGGGAAACGATCCAGGTTTAATAAGGCCTTGCTGGTGGTGTAAAGTAATCGCCAATCACCTTCTAGTAAATGGCTGGCTTGCATTGGGCGGGGTGTGGGGTTAAAGTCTTCTAGACTGGCGATCGCTGCTAGGATAACCTGTTTTTGGGTTTCAGTTGCCAGTAAACCCCGGTTTGTACCAGCAATTGCATCTAAAAGCGTACTTTTTGTTACCATAACTCTTGACCTCAAAATATAGCTATGAAATCAGGATTAACAAGGGTTAAATGTTATATGTATAGGCTGGTGTAATCGTCGAAGAATAGCTTGCTGTTTGGCGTAGGGCTATTAAATAAATTTTTGTGTTTAATTCGGATAGATCAATCAAAGAGTTGAATCATTAACTAAATTATCCCGTATCAAATGATAGACTCTTAATGTCCAGAACTTGTACCTTTTTCTGTCTTCGTTGATATGTTAAATTCTCCCCTAAATGAGCAACCCCGGAACCAAAGAGCTACTGTAATTCCCTTGAAGCAAAAGTCTTCGATGTTAGACTGGTTGCAGTCTAGCGGTCGTCTCATCGCTCGTGACTTTAACGAATCGACTTTTTCGGAGCCTGAAGAAGAAATATCTGATTTTTTGGCGGGAGAAGATGGAATTGCTGACCTTGACTATGATGATGATGGCGATATCAGTATAGATGAGGACTAGTCTTGAGGACTGTGGGGACTGGGTTTGATCAATAGTTTCGGTTTTCGGTTTTTTAAAAGTGTGGAGTGAAGGGAAATTTTTTGTGGACGCTAAATTATCTCCAAACCAAGGATTAAACATTTCTGGAATTGGGCTGGCCTCTCTGTTAGCTCTCTCGCTGACTACAACTGCATTGATTTTAGATGGGCTAGGACATAGAGTATTCTGGCAAGCTAATTCGCTGACTATGCCGTTTTTTCTATGTGCTGTAGGCGCTGCTGCTGCTGGTTTTTGGGTTGTGCCGTTGCTACAAGCTTTGAAAACAGGACAAATAATTAGGGAAGATGGACCGCAAGCGCATCTGAAAAAAGCTGGTACTCCGACTATGGGGGGGATCTTTTTCATACCTGTAGCTGTAACAGTTGCTTGTATTTTGTCTAATTTTGCTCAGGATGTACTTGCTGTTTCTGTGTTAACTCTCAGCTATGGCTTAATAGGCTGGATCGACGATTGGCAAATTTTGCATCGAAAATCAAATAAAGGTATATCTCCAAAGATGAAATTGGCTTTGCAGATTGTTTTTGCAACTGGTTTCTGTGTCTGGATGATGTTTAACAGAGATTTTAGTATAACAAATATTGCCTTGCCTTGGGTTGGTTTATCTTTGCCTCTGGGTTTACTTTTCTGGCCTGTGGCTGGTTTTGTGTTGGTTGCAGAAAGCAATGCTACTAATTTAACTGATGGTATTGATGGGTTAGCTGGGGGAACAGTGGCGATCGCCATTTTTGCTTTAGGCGCTTTAATTGCACCCACTTCACCTGATTTGATGATATTCTGTGCAGCTATGAGTGGTAGTTGTGTAGGCTTTTTAGCCCATAACCGCAACCCAGCCCGTGTTTTTATGGGTGATACCGGTTCTCTGGCTTTGGGTGGTGCGTTGGCTGCTGTAGCACTGCTTACTAATAGTTTAGTAGCCTTGTTCATTCTCAGTGGTATCTTCTTTGTGGAAACTCTGTCTGTGATGGCTCAAGTCAGTTATTACAAAGCTACCAAGGGACCAGATGGGAAAGGTAAACGGTTATTTAAAATGGCCCCTTTACACCACCATTTAGAATTATCTGGTTGGACAGAATTGCAAGTAGTTGGTGCGTTTTATATCATTGCTGCAATTTTGGCTACTATATGCTTGACAAGCATTAAATTTTGAGATTTTTAACAAAATATCAATAACACAGCCTAGATCCCCGATTTTTTGAGCAGTCGGGGATCTTGTTTTTTAGTGATTTTGCATTTGTTTGAAAAGATGGATGATTTCTGGTAGTATCAATTTTTCCATTCCCAGACGGACTGCGTTACTAGAGCCGGGAAGGGAAAAGATTAATTTATTTTGATAAATACCAGCTACAGCGCGAGAAGCGATCGCTCTAGAACCGATTTCTTGATAACTGAGAAAACGGAATATTTCGCCAAAACCTGGTAAAGTCTTTCCTAATAAATTAGCGATCGCATCATAAGTAGTATCTCTAGGTGCTATTCCTGTACCACCATTAAAAATAATTACATCTACATTCTGATTTTTACTGATACTTTCTATATATGCTTGGATTTTGTCTGGTTCATCTTTGATTATTTGATAATCTGCAATTAAATGATGAGCAGATAATAATAAATCCTGTATTAATTTTCCACTTTTATCTGTTTCTGATGTGCGGGTATCGCTGACGGTAACAACTGCACATTTTACTGTGATATTTTCTCTATCTGGATGTGGATGTGATTTGATCATATATGAATATAGAAAATGCAATTACTATTATTAATTTTGCTATAGTTTACTCCCTTCCTACCTGAATAATACCGATTTAATAAACCACGAAGGCACGAAGAACACGAAGGAAGAAGGAAGGAAGAAGGAAGGAAGAAGAAATGTTATATCTTGATTATCTATATCTAAGAACAAATACTTCAGTTGTGTTTGAATTATCGGGTTAGTGTAGCTTCTACTACTGCTAAAGTTTTCATTAATTTCTATCCCTGTAAAACCTCACCCACAGTTAACTTAATATCAGCAAATAAAGGTGAAGAAATCACCATATCATCAGTAAAAATATGCTCATCATAAAAACCTTCTACCCATTCTAAAATTGTTACTTTTTTCTGCATGGGATCAACTATCCAATATTCAGCAATACCCCGCGCTGCATATTCTGAACGTTTATAACGATAATCACGATTTTCTTGGTTAGAACTGACTACTTCAACTACTAATAAAGGAGGTGGCATATCCATTAAAATTAAAGAGCGTGTAGCGTCTTTCATTTCTTCTGCTAATTCTTCTGAAAATATCACTAAATCAGGAATACGCACCCCCACCATTTTACTATTTACAGCTATTTCTGTTTTCATACTCAAGCGGTAATAGGGAATACCTAACTTAGAAAAATAGATTAATAAAAATGTGGCTATGCGCCGATTTAGTTCGCTTTCAAAAGGCATAACAATTAATTCTCCATTTTCTAATTCATATAAATTATCTGTACCGTCATCAAATTGTAGAAACTCTTCAAAAGTCATTTTTTTAGCAGTTGCAACTGTCATGATTATTACTCCTAGAAACTGCTGATATTTACTAGATATTTACTATTTTAACAACCTAATTAAATCGGGTGATGGGGTACAGGATGCGGAGTGCGAAGTGTGGAGTGTTGATAACCCAATCACTAATCACCAATTACCAATCACCAATCACCACTAAGTAATTTAAGATTTACTTAATCCTAAATCATTCTCTTCAGCGTACCGATTCATAAACCGCATAAAACGATCCCATTCTTCTACACTTTTCATCAGGTAAACAGCTTCTACTGCTTCTGGTCTACCATTAACAAATTTACCCTTGACTTCACGGGTGATAATTTCCCCCTCTTCGTCAATCATATACATCCCTGTAATTTCTTCTGTACTATTTTCACTGAAGGCTTGGGGATTTTCAAAAGTAAATGTTGCTGTTCCACTATCACCACTACGTGATCTTGTTAACTTTACTTCTGGAACTACTGGTTCGTCAATGCCTCTAGAAAATTGGATTTTTGCCATGATGAATGTTTGTTTAAGTTTTATGATCTTTAGGTTAATATTCTCTCATCATATAGCAGCGATTTGGCTATCTTGATTAAATCTGTTTTTCATTTTGGGTGGGTGTCGCTAAATAGCTTCTTTTTCCAAAATTAAAGTAACTGGTCCATCATTTTCAATTGCAACTTGCATCATCGCGCCAAATTTACCAGTTTCTACCCTTAAACCACTTTCCTGTAATTTTGATACAAAGCGATTATATAAATCTACTGCTAATGTGGGTGTAGCAGAACAGTCAAAGGAAGGACGACGACCTTTACGACAATCACCGTATAATGTAAATTGACTAATTACTAATAATTCCCCATTAATTTCTTGTACAGATTTTTGCCATTTATCACCACCTTCATCATCGGGAAATAAACGTAATTCTAAACATTTACGCACCATCCAATCAATTTCCCCATCAGTATCAGTATGAGAAATACCCACAAGTAAATTTAAACCTCGACCAATTTTACCAACAATTTTCCCGTCTATAGTTACTTGGGATGATTTAACTCTTTGAACAATAACGCGCATATTTCAGATTTTTTACTAACGATAAAGATAGGGGTTTAGCAATGCTAAACCCTCACAGGAGTCAGGGTATGGGGTGATGGTGTGAAAATTTTTTAACTGTTCCCTGTACCCTTATTTCTCAATTACCAATCACCAATTACCAATTATCTATTTCCCGAAACCTTTACCTTTGCTAACTGAAGGTAAACACAGACAATTTTCTAATTGCTGAAGTAAAGTCTCTTGATCCAAATTTTGACCAATTAAAACCAGTTGATTTTTCTTTTCACCTTTCCATTGATCATCATCAATAGTGAAGCGTTTACCGCACAGGTGGAAAATATGACGTTGTGGACTTTCTTCAAACCACATAATACCCTTAGCGCGGAAGACATTTGTGGGTAGTTGATTATCTAAGAAATATTGAAATTTTCTAATCGAGAAAGGTTGATCACTTTGAAAAGATATGGATGTAAAACCATCATTTTCTAAGTGATCAGAGTGGTGATGATCATAGTCGTGATGGTCATGTCCACAGGTAGAATGATCATGGTCGTGATGTTCATGTTCGCAGGTAGAATGATCATGATCGTGATGATGATGATCATGTTCATCGGTTTCTGAATCAAAATATTTATCAGATTCAAATAACCCAACACTGAGAATTAAAGGAAGTGGAACTTGAGAATTTTTAGTTCTGATAATTCTTGCACCTTCCTTAATATCGTTAATCTTTTTCTCTAATGAATTTAAAGCAGCTTCATCAACTAAATCGGTTTTATTGAGCAGAATTACATCACCATAAGTAATTTGACTAAATGCAGCTTGAGAGTTGAATAAATCCAAACTATAATTTGCTGCATCTACTACAGTGACAATTGAATCTAATCGGGTTAAATCTCGCAATTCAGATCCTAAAAATGTCATTGCTACAGGTAAAGGATCTGCTAAACCTGTAGTTTCAACTACTAGATAATCTAGCTTTTGTTCACGTTCTACAACTTGGTAAACAGCATCAACTAAGTCATTATTAATGGTGCAACAAATACAACCATTACTAAGTTCCACCATATTATCATCTGTAGAAACAATTAATTCGTTATCAATACCAATTTCGCCAAATTCGTTAACTAAAACAGCAGTTTTTACACCTTGCTGATTAGTAAGAATATGATTTAGTAAGGTAGTTTTACCACTGCCAAGAAAACCAGTGATAATGGTAACAGGTAATCCCTGTTTGGTTGCTTCCATTACGTGAGATTCTGAAGTAACTGCTGATGTCATATTTATGAAGTAGGGTTTGAGTCTATTTTGAATGTTAGCGTGATTTGCAAAAATCCGAGTAGCTGTTAATTGTCACTTGGGAAGTGTTTGTTAGCTAGTTATTTTATCATTTTTTGAATCATTTATAAATTGCTTAAAGTGATGTTTTCATTGATGCAATTCTCAATAGCAATAGTTGTTGTTTGAAGATTTGCAATATCAGAAATTATACCTAAACCTAAATATAAAGTTAAATCATTTTGATCTTGGGTTAAATTACGCCAACTCTGCAAAATTTACTTGTTTAGTTCTGGGTAAAGCTAGAATCATAAGTTACCTAACTCTGACAACTATATTACATGATATTACTGGAAATCAACTAGAGAACTATATTTAGATATCATAGATGATAAGAGCGATCGCTTTTTACTGTATCTGTAACTTAATCTGTCTCACCTATCCGGTTACTCACTACATACGCTATCATTGCTAATCGTTAGATTGCCTTATCCCTTATATTATGACCCTATCTATTTACAATACTCTCACCCGTCGTCAAGAAGAATTTAAAACCGTCGAACCTGGTAAGGTAAAAATGTATTATTGCGGTGTGACGGTTTATGATTATTGCCATTTGGGTCATGCTAGAGCTTGTATTGTTTGGGATGTAGTGCGTCGCTATTTACAATTTATTGGTTATGGTGTGCGGTATATCCAGAATTTCACGGATATTGATGATAAAATTCTTAACCGCGCACGGGAAGAAAAATCAACAATGGAAGCGGTTTCAGAACGCTATATCCAGGCATATTTTGAAGATATGGGACGTTTGGGGATAAAAGAAGCAGATGAATATCCTCGTGCAACTCATACCATGAATGGTATCCAAAGATTAATTCATGATTTAGAAACCAAGGGTTTTGCTTATCCTGCTGATGGTGATGTTTATTATGCGGTGCGAAAGTTTGATCAGTACGGTAAACTTTCAGGACGGAAATTAGAAGATTTACAAGCAGGTGCAAGCGAAAGAGTAAACGTAGAAGATCCAGAATATCAGAAAAAGAAAGATCCCTTTGATTTTGCCTTGTGGAAAGCTGCAAAACCTTCCGAACCTGCGTGGGAGTCACCTTGGGGAAAAGGCCGCCCCGGATGGCATATAGAATGTTCTGCAATGGTGCGCGATCGCTTGGGTGATACCATAGATATTCATGCTGGTGGTGCTGACTTAATTTTCCCACACCATGAAAACGAAATTGCCCAATCAGAAGCAGTAACCGGTAAACCTTTAGCTAACTATTGGTTACACAATGGCATGGTTAAAGTTGATGGTGAAAAAATGTCTAAATCTTTAGGCAATTTTACCACAATCCGTGATTTATTAGATCGTGGAGTTGACCCAATGGCATTAAGATTATTTGTGTTAATGGCACAATATCGTAAACCCATTGATTTCACAGATGAAGCAATTTTAGCAGCAACAAACGGCTGGCATACTATTAAGGAAGGTCTGCTTTTTGGACATCAACACGGTGAAAAGTTGGGTTGGGAAAATATCGAATTAAATAACGCCAACATTGATAAATCAGAAGTTGAGAAATTTACTAATGCAGTGGATGATGATTTTAATTTTCCTGGTGGGTTAGCGGTTATTTTTGAATTAGCTAAAGAACTGAGAAAAGAAGGAAATATCATTGTTCATCAAGGAAAAACAGAAACTCCCGCCGATGAATTATTTAAACAATGGCAAACCTTAACTACATTAGCAGAAGTTTTAGGTTTAACCGCCGAACCAGAAGCAGAAACAACAAAAACTAATGGTTTAAGTGATGCAGAAATTGAGGAATTAATTCAAAAAAGACAGGAAGCAAGAAAAGCCAAAAACTTTGCCGAATCTGATAGAATCAGAGATGAACTCAAAGCCCAAGGAATTGAATTAATTGATAGCAAAGAAGGTACACGCTGGCAACGGAGAAATTAAAAATTAAAAATTAACAAAGCATCGTCATCTGAGTTGTGAACATGATTTTTTAAACGAACCGCTCCAGACGCAGAGGACACAGAGGTAAAGACAAAAAAGATGATTGAATCTTACTCATTTCTCATTCTAATATTCCCCCTATTCTTCTCTTCTTCCTTCGTGTTCTTTGCGTCCTACCCTGCGGGAACAGCTTCGCTGAACGTGGTTCATTCTCTTGAAAAATTATTCACAACTAACCAATATCTCAGAAACTCTTTTCCTCTGTGTCCTCTGTGGTTTATATTCTTTACACCATATATAACTTATAATGTAAAAACAGATTTTTAACTTTGAATTTTTTAATTTTCAATTTAACCTATGTGGAAAGAACTAACAACCGCCATATCTAATTTTAACATTCCTGCTGATTGGATCGGTATTCGTGCAGTCAAAGAAACAACCAGAACCCATTTTGTCAGAGATGGTTTACCCCAAAGCAACGGTAAATCATTAACAATGGGAGCAATGATAGAAGTGATGGTTAATGGTAGTTTGGGTTATGCTGCTACCAACTCTTTAACATTATCATCATTGCAAAATGCCGCAGAAATAGCTTATAAACAAGCAGTTGCAGCAAGTGAATTTTGGATATATCCCTTTAGTAAAAATACCCGTCCCAAAGTCGTCGGTGAATATAACTCACCCTTTTTTAAACCATTAAATTCTATCAGTCCAGGGGAAATAAATGATTTATTAATGAGAATTTGTCACGGCTTAAAAATTAGTGATAAAATTGTCCAAACCGTAGCCAATATTAACACATCTGAAAAAGAAACTTGGTTTGTTAGCAGTAACAGTTCAGAAGTTTATCAAAAAATCATTTCTTTAGGAAACCATTTTGGTGTTATTGCCCAAGATGGTAATATTGTGCAACAACGTAGTAATAACGGAATGCACGCTAATTGTTATCAAGGTGGATGGGAAGTATTAAAACAAGATAATTTATGGCATCGAGTCCAACAAATTGCTGAACAAGGATTAGAATTATTAACAGCAGCAGAATGTCAAAATACACGCACTAATTTGGTTTTAGCACCTGATCAAATGATGCTACAAATTCATGAAAGTGTGGGACATCCTTTGGAAATTGACCGCATTTTAGGAGATGAAAGAAACTACGCAGGTGGTAGTTTTGTGAAACCCGAAGATTTTGGTAAATTAGCATACGGTTCACCTTTAATGAATATTACTTTTGATCCTACCGTTGAAGGTGAATTTGCCAGTTATAGTTTTGATGATACTGGTACAAAAGCCACCAGAGAATATATCATTAAAGATGGCATTTTACAAAGAGGTTTAGGTAGTTTAGAAAGTCAAAATCGTTCTGGTTTGCCAGGGGTAGCTTGTGCGCGTGCTACTTCTTGGAATCGTCCACCCATTGATAGAATGGCTAACTTAAATTTAGAACCAAATTTAGAACCAGGAAACACAAATTTTTCCGAAATGATAGCGGATATAGAACATGGTGTTTACATGGAATCCAACCGTTCTTGGTCAATTGATGATAGAAGACATAAATTTCAATTTGGTTGTGAATATGCCAAATTAATTGAAAACGGTAAACTCACTAAAACCTTGCGTAATCCTAATTATAGAGCTACTACGCCCGAATTTTGGCACAGTTTAATTAAAGTTGGGAATGATGCAAATTGGGAAATGTACGGTACACCATTCTGTGGTAAGGGAGAACCTAATCAAACTATTTGGGTAGGACATGGTTCACCTGTTTGTATATTTGCAAATGTAGAAGTTTTTGGTGGTGGTTAGAAACAGACTGGGAATTAATTCCCAGTCTTATAGCAAAAGTCATCTAGAGAAGAAAAAAATTATCAATTGCTTTTTTTATTAGCAGAAATACCAAATAATTTAAAATCTCAAACATCTAATTTAGAAGTTAGTGATAAATGACGACAATTATCTATTGCACTAAAAAGTAATCATTTATGGTAGGAATAATTCATGAATTGTCTCTAAAACGGTTTCAGATTATGCAAATTGAATTACCACCAAATGTATAATCAATGCTACAATCAACCAATAACTACTTGATGCTATATCAATATGATGATTGCACAAGACTTAGAACAAACAAAAGACATCTCCCCAGAGGTCACATTTCCCCCTAGTGATTTATATAGCGATGAACCACCAGTGGAAACAGAACTGCACACCAGAAGAAACCGCAGAAGAGGAAACTAAGAAAGCAGTAAAATCAGAGAAAAGAGCAAACCAAGAAGCTAAACGAGCAGCACAAGCAGACGCAAGAGCAGAACGTTTAGCGGCAAAATTGCGAGAATTAAATATTGATCCTGAGAACATTTAAAGCGACTTTTAAAAAAATGAAAATGCAAATTGAAGAATTATCAATCTTAGAAAGTAACTTTAATCAACTGATAGAAATGCTGCTTGCAAAAAAAGCAGATAGCGAACATTTTACCGTCAGACTTAACAGCGAAAGAAGTCAATTTACCCGTTTTAATCATGCTAAAGTTAGACAAACAGGACTAGTTGCTGATGGTTCAATTACCCTAACTTTAATGGAAAATCAGCGCAGTAGTTTCTGTAAATTTCCTTTTACTGGTAACTGGGATATAGATTGGCAAACAGCATACCAAGCTTTACAAGATTTACGAGAAGAATTACATCTATTACCTGTTGATCCCTATTTGGTTTTACCTACAGGAAATAATGTTAGTAGAGAAGTACATACAGGTAAATTATTAGCACCGGAAAATGTGGTTAATTCTATTTTAGAATCGGTTGCTAATTTAGATTTTACTGGTATTTATGCTGGGGGAGTGATTATTAGAGGTTATGGTGATTCTAATGGGCAAAAACACTGGTTTGCAACTGATTCTTTTAATTTAGATTATTCTTTAATTATCAAATCAGGAAAAGCGGTAAAAGGTACTTTTGCTGGTAGTGCATGGGATGAAGCTGCTTATGTAGATAAGATAAATGATGGGAAAAAACAATTAGCTTTATTGTCTCGTCAACCCAAAGAACTACCTAGAGGAAATTATAAAACCTATTTTGCTCCTGCTGCGGTAGCTGAATTATTGGGAATGCTTTCTTGGGGTGCTATTAGTGAAGCTTCTATCCAACAGGGAAATAGTGCTTTAGCTGCTTTATCACGTCAGGAAAAACAACTTTCATCTAAATTCGTTTTAAAAGAAAATTTCACATCTGGTTTAGTTCCCAGATTTAATAATTTAGGAGAAATATCACCAGAGGAATTAACTTTAATAGAAAATGGTGTTTTGGTAAATAGTTTAGTTAATTCTCGCACAGCTAAGGAATATAATAAACCTGCCAATGGTGCTAATAGTTCAGAAACTTTACGTTCTCCTGAAATAAAGACAGGTGATTTAGCTTTTGCTGATATTTTACGCAGTTTAGATACTGGGTTGTATGTTTCTAATTTGCATTATTTAAATTGGAGCGATCGCCAAACTGCTAGAATTACAGGTATGACTCGTTATGCCTGTTTTTGGGTAGAAAACGGAGAAATAGTTGCACCTATAGAAAACCTCCGTTTTGATGAAAGTCTTTATCGCTGTTGGGGATCAGAAAATTTAGTTGACTTAACCAACTTTCAAGAATTTATTCCCGAAGTCGGTACTTATGAAAGTCGTCAATTAGGTGGTACTTTAGTTCCAGGAATGCTGGTGGAAGATTTCACATATACTTTGTAGTTTATAGCAGGTCACAGGTGACAGTGTAATAGGGAATAGGGAGGAAAATTTGAGATTTTAGATTTTAGATTTTAGATTTTAGATTAGAGTTGACAAAAACAATCCAAAATCCAAAATCCAAAATCCAAAATCAATCACTCCTGACTCCTGACTCCTGACTCCTTTTATACCTGGTTATTGTGAAAAATGTTGTTTTCTTAATAAGCTAAAGTTTCTAAAGTTTCTCGTAAATACCGTTGTACTTGCTGTTCTAGGCGCAAACCCTTTAACTGAGCATTACTTTCTAGTTGCCAGCGTTGGAAACCGGAACTAGCAGAAATGGCATACTTCAGGTTTTGCCAAATGTGAGCATCACGAGAAAGCTGGCCGGTGATAGAAGCTGAAATTTGAGCCATAGTTCCTCATTCCTCGTTTTTCAATTTTAGAGTCAAACAATTTTAGATTTTAGACTTGAAATGGATTATTGTTTTGCCTAGAACGACAACAAAGAAACCAAATAAGCTAAATCTAACATTTTTTAAATGGGGCAAGAGGTGATCCATACCTACCCCGAAAATTTTCCAATCTTATTTAATCTTTTCTCAAGATAACGGTTACACAGCAACAAATTCTGTGTGATTGATCACTAAAACTAAGGATATTTTCGGTAAAATTCTGCCAAATAAGCTTTTTAAATTAACCAAAAGATTTTTAACTCAGTAAGTGGGCGTTGAAATTTATCGTTGTGGCAAGGCAAGAGGCAAGAGGCTTTTAGCGATTTTACATTTTGTAATATACCTCAGTTTTTTTATGCCAACTTACTTATGGGTTTTAAGCTGTTTTATCTGTGTGATAGATAGTTATTTTTTTCTTTTATCTCTTCGCTCTCACCTGTCACCTGTCACCTGTCACCTGTCACCTGCTACCTGCTATATGAGTGCTGAGATTTATGTATGTGAATGTTGAAATAAAACCTATATCCATTCAACACTCATCAATTTACTCAGCACTCAAAAGTTGGTACTCAAGACTACTTAGTTAAGGTCAGGGTACGGCGTTTAGTTACCATTTGGTAAGCTTCGATGATATCATTTTCAGCCCAGTCATGGAACTTATCAATACCAATACCACATTCATAACCAGAGTTGACCTCGCGCACATCTTCTTTCATCCGTTTGAGGGAATCAAGAACACCTTCGTAGATCACCTTACTGCCGCGACGAACTCGCACTTTACAGTTACGAACCAGTTTTCCAGATTGTACATAACAACCAGCAACTGCGCCACGACCGACTGGGAAGACAGCACGGACTTCTGTTTGTCCTAAAGGTTCTTCCACTAACTCTGGTTCTAGTAGACCTTCCAAAGCTCCTTGGATATCTTCTAGTAGTTTGTAGATGATGTTGTATTCCCGCACATCCACACCTGCTTCATCGGCAGCTTGTCTAGCACCACTAGCATAAGTAGTGTTGAAGCCAATGATGACAGCGTTACTTGCCGCAGCTAAGTCGATATCTGTTTCTGTAATTTCTCCCGCAGTAGCCAATAACATCCGAATTTGTACTTCGTTTTGAGGTATTTGCTTGAGAGAGCCGATAATAGCTTCTACAGAACCTTGGACATCGCCTTTGAGTATCAAGTTGAGTTCTTTCAACTCGCCTTCTTGAGCTTGAGCCGATAGGGTTGTGAGGGTAACTCTTCCTTGTAACAAACGAGATTGACGTTGTTTGTCGGCTCTATCAGCAGCGATCGCTCGTGCTTGTTTTTCATTCTCGAACACTTCAAACTCATCACCTGCTGCGGGTACATCGCTTAAGCCTAGTACCTCAACCGCACAGGAGGGAGTAGCAGCTTCTACACGCTTACCTCGATCATCTACCATTGCCCGGACTTTACCAAATGCCGATCCCGCAACTAGCATATCTCCCACTTGGAGAGTACCGTTTTGAATCAACAAGGTAGCAACCGCACCCTTAGCTTTATCTAAGTGAGCTTCTATGACTGTTCCCTTAGCCACACGATTGGGGTTAGCGGAAAGTTCTCCAACTTCTGCCACCAAGAGAACCATTTCTAGCAGTGTATCCAGGTTTTCGCCCCTGATCGCACTCACAGGAACCATAATTGTCTCACCACCCCAGTCTTCTGCGGTTAAACCATAATTGGTCAGTTCTTGTTTAACCCGCTCTGGTTGTGCGCCTTCTTTGTCAATCTTGTTAATAGCGACAACAATCGGTACACCTGCGGCTTGAGCATGGCTAATCGCTTCCACTGTTTGCGGACGTACACCGTCATCTGCGGCTACAACCAAAATCGCAATATCTGTCACCCGCGCACCTCTAGCCCGCATTGCTGTGAAAGCTTCGTGACCAGGAGTATCTAGGAAGACAATCTGTTGTTGCTTACCATCATGTTCTACATCAACATGGTATGCGCCGATATGCTGGGTAATACCACCTGCTTCACCCGCCGCCACTTTAGTTTTGCGGATGGAGTCCAGTAGAGTAGTTTTACCGTGGTCTACGTGACCCATAATTGTCACCACGGGAGGACGACGAATCAGATGCTCCAGATCCTCAATGTCAATCATTTCTGTGACTTTGCGGGCTTCTGCTTCTGGTTCAGCCGTTTCCACTTCTACCTCTAGTTCTTTAGCTACTAGGGTAATGGTGGGAATATCCAGATTTTGGGTGATACTTACCGCCATGCCTTTCATAAACAGGATTTTCACAATCTCTGTATCGGCAATGACCAAAGCATCCGCCAACTCTTGTACTGTCATTGGTCCTGTGACAACCAGTTTTTCTGGACGCTCACGCTTAACTTCTACTTCCTGCTGACGGCGATTTTGGTCGCGTTGGGAACCAGGCTTTTTGTTTTTCGTGGGTGCAGATGTAACCAATGTTGGTTGCTGTGCAGGTCGAGCAGCCTTGGGCTTGGGTGGACGAGCTATAGACAGGCTGACTTGGACTGCGGCTGGAATTTCCAGACCTTCTTCATCCAGTAAGTCGTCTTCTTCAAAATCATCATCGAGGATGGGTTTAGCTCGCTTGCCTTTAGGTCCAACCTTGGCTTTCTCTTTGATTTCGTCAATTATTTCTTCTTCTTGCCACTTCTTCCCACCTTTAGATAGGCGTGGTGGTGTTGGCCGTTTCAAATCCAGCAAAGCTGGTGCGATCGGCTCATCCACCAATGCCTCTTTTTTACCTCCTCCAGACATTGGTTTGGGTGGAGTGGCTACAGGCATGGCGGCTACAGGTTCAGCAGGACGTGTTGGCCTGCTGGGTCGTTGCACCTCAGTTGATGGTGTGGGTGCAGATTTACTTCCCCTGTGTTCTGGTTTCACAGGTGATGGAGTTGAGCGACCCTGTTTTTGTGGTGTCTGCTCTGCTGTTCCTTTGTTGCCCCTGGGTTTTGAGTGTTCTCTTTCCTCTTCACGCCGTTGCTGACGATCGCGTTTGAGAATTGGTTTTTCCGCAGGAGATAGCTGTTCTGTGGCAGAAGCTTTTTCTTCCACAGGCCTTGCTGGTGGAGCAACCAGTTGCGGTTTTTGGGGTTTTTCCGGTTTGGGTCGATGACCAGCCGGTTTTTCTGGTTTTTCCGCTTTTATTTTTTCTGGGGCTGCTTGGACATTGGGTTTATGATCTGTTTCTGCCACAGGTTTCTGTGGTGTCTCAGATTGATTCCGGGGTACAGGTCGAGTTGGTGCCGTCGGTTTCATGGGTGAGACTGGTGTAGCGAAAGGCCGTGGAGGTGATGGAGAATTAGCTGTAACTTCGCCATGTACACTATCAGACGAAGCAACTTGGCTATTGGTAGCAACTGACGCTTCTGAGGCGTTGGAGGTAGTGTTTCTCAAGATTTTGGGTTTGCGAATTTCCAAAATTTGTTGTTTATGGGGTGCAGCAGGTCGGTTTCGGGAGCCAGTTTTTTGTGAATTTGGTTTATGGCTGTTTGTACCTAATTCCTTTTTGGGCGTGACACTCGTGGCTGGGAGTTTTTCCGCAGCCTGTCGAATTTGTTCTGCCTCTGTTTCTGAAATCGTGCTGCTATGGCTTTTGACCGCGATGTTGAGCTGGTCGCAAATTGCTAATAGCTCTTTGTTATCCAAATTCAATTCCTTTGATAATTCGTAGATTCTAACTTTGCCGTTGTTCATCCACTCTTTCCCCTTTAATTTACAGTTTTAACGGATGGTTGCCTGGTTTGCGACATCTCCATCCTTTGATCACTGTTTTTTAGGTTGCCCTTGGTGATGTTGCCGGTGCCTCCAATAATTAGGAAAGAGAGATGTTTCGGTTTAATACTGGCATCCCCACCGGGAATGATGGTTGACTGGACCCCATAAAATTTTTCTCAATAAAAAATTTTTTTGGGCATCCTTGATGCCGAACTGCGCTTTAACGCTACCAGGTTGCCATTTTTTAGGTTTTTGTTTTGCTGATTCTGAGTCTTCCACAACACAATCGAGTAAAACTTGTTGGGAGTATTGCTTCGTCTCTCTCCATTTTTAGAGAGCCACTTGCCTTTTACACCCATTTACTATTTTGGCACTAATCCGATACAAAAAGCTAACTAATGCTAACAAGCTTTGATGCTTTTCCTTCCTGCTTCATCAGTTTCGACTACTCTCACTGAACTCCTAGAAGTGTCGGCACTATCTAGTCTACAGGCTTTCAGATTGGGTCTATCTCACCCTACTATTAAGTATTTAGGCTTGGTTCTCACCTAAAATACCTATCAATAATAGCATTTTCTTGTTTGCCCTGTCTGCTGACTCTCAGGCTACAGGATCTTTAGTATTCTCAATTCTCAAGTTTTTTTGTCAATGAGTAGACATAAATCTTGATCAAATGTGAGCATTTGTTAGCTTTTTTTAGGAAAACACTAACTAGCTTTTAACCTTTGTCTGACACAGCCTCTCTGGTATTTTAACCTTTGATCTGGCCGGAAATCAGGCAGTAGACTACCTTGGGCAAACCAGAATATTTAGTTTAATTAAATTTGATTTGGGGGATTGCGTTCACTAAGTCGCTGCCACAATGTTTGATACAGTGTTTCTGGCACTGTTCCATGTAGCGATCGCCCTAATCTATTTTTTTTCTGTGCTGCTTGTAGGCAGTCAGCTTGCGGGCAAATATAGGCAGAACGCCCCATGCCCTGATCTAATTGTACCTTCCTAGATGGAAAGACGCGGACAATCCGCCAAAACTCTTGTTTTTGTCCTACCCGGCGACAACTAATACAACGCCGATAGTTTGGTTTCATCGGGTTTTTGTTCAGTCATGTGAGCAGTTTTTACTTGCTTGAGATACTTACCTCAGATTTGTTTTTGTTAATTTTCACACTTGCCAAATGTCTTCTAGTTTACCGTGAACTGTTGATAGTGAACAGACTATTGTCAAAAAACATTTGAGAATTAATCTGTCTCTTCCTCGTTAGTTTCAAAATTATCATTCTCTAATTCTAATTTGTCCTGATATTCATCTTCTAGTTGTTCCATCTCGGTTTCATCATTTTCTGCCTGATATTTTGCTCTCACAGCTGCAAATTTCGCATCTTCTGCGGCATAGTCATATTTAGCTTGATCTTTAATGTCAATTTTCCAGCCTGTCAGTCTGGCAGCTAATCTCACGTTTTGTCCTTCTTTCCCAATAGCTAAACTCAGTTGATCTTCTGCTACTAAAACGTGGGTTTGCCGACTTTCGGGATCCATTAAGCGCACTTCATCAACTCTGGCCGGACTCAAGGCATTGGCAATGTAAGTTGCTGGATCTGGAGACCAGCGAATTACATCTATTTTTTCACCCCGCAATTCATTGACTACCACTTGAATGCGTGATCCCCTCGCGCCAATACAAGCTCCAACTGGGTCTACATCTCGATCAAGTGTATCTACTGCTATTTTAGTCCGTGGACCGACATAACGGGAAGGAGGATTTGCTTCTCTAGCTACTGCCACTATTCGCACTACTTCGTCTTCAATTTCTGGGACTTCGTTGGCAAATAAATAAACTACTAACCCAGCATCAGCACGAGATACTAATAACTGTGGACCCCTTTGTTGTCCTTGGGAAACTTTTTTTAGATATACCTTAAAGGTGGTATTGGAACGGTATGTATCATTGGGTAGTTGTTCCCTTTTTGGTAATTCTGCTTCTACTTCTGGCTGACCAAAACCGCTGCTAACTGCCAAAATTACTGATTGTCTTTCAAATCTTAAAACTCTTGCTTGTAAAACGGTACTTTCTAAATCTTGAAATTCTTCTTGCACCATTTGACGTTGTTGATCCCGCAATTTCTGTGCCAACACTTGTTTAGTTTGCATGGCTGCCATGCGTCCAAATTCTCCTTGATCCGGGGTGACATCTAAGACCACAGAATCACCTGATTGAGCTTCTGGCGCAACTTGTTGTACTTCATCTAAGGAAATTTGATGATCTGTATTAGTAACTTCTTCGACTATTGTTTTGGTAGAAAGAACTCGAAATCCTTCTCCTTCAATATCAAGTTCTACTTCAAAATTATCAAAATAATTTTCATCAAATTGTCGGCGCTCTAAATTTTGGGCGCGGCGATAACGTTCGTAACCTTTAAGTAATGCTTCTCTAATAGATGATTGCACTGCTAAACGTGGTAAATTTCGCTCGCGGCTAATGCTTTCAATTAAATCTTTTAATCCAGGTAAAGTAACCATTGACATAAGCAACATCTCCTTAATTTTTAAATTTTTATGTCAGCAACCAGCAATTTTTTGTATTTTAAATCTGGGATTTTAGATTTGTATCTAAAACCCTGAATCTAAAACCCTGCATCTAAAATCTCAATTTTAGTTAACTGCCCTCATCGAGTTGCACCCTGGTAACGAGGGAACGGGGTATCTGTACTACACGACCTTTTTGGTTTAAGTAAATTTTTGTTTCATCCCGGCGCATCAAGTTACCAATCCACTCTTGTTTTCCTTCGTAGGGTTCAGAAGTGGAGATCACCACGGGAAATCCTTTAAAGGAAATAAACTCCCTGTCTGTGTTCAATTGTCGGGAAATTCCAGGACTGGAGACTTCCAATACGTAAGCATCTGGAATCATCTCTGTCGCGTCTAAGGAGGCTTCTAAAGCACGGCTCATTCGTTCGCAATCGTCTAAACCAGTATCCTGTTGAGGGTTACGGATATCTACCCGCAAAACTGGTGGACGTTGGTTGGTATGAAAAACTATGCCAACTACTTCCAAACCCAGTTCTTCTGCTACTGGTTTCGCCAATTCAATAATTTGTGGAACTAAAGGATGAGTCATGGGAAAATTCAATAAAAAAAGTGGGCTTCTACCCACTTCCGGCGATAGGGATATCTTCCAAGAAGTCTTGTGACGAACCTGTATTGGTTCGCCCCTAACATGAGTGTAGCGTATTTTTTTCGTTAGTCATTAGTGATTGGTGACTGGTGATTGGTAATTGGGTTATTAATTTACCTATACACCCATGCACTCAAAACATATACATTTTTACGCTCCAAAGCTTTTATCAATAACTGTGGGAACAGTAGCTTGCGATCGCATCCTTCTTGTTTGTTCGATAATTTGCTCAATATCTTCTTGGGATAGACGTTGAACATAATTAATTTTCACTTCTTCTAAAAAGTCATTGAGCAAACTTTGAATTTCTGAAATTACGTGTTTTTCCTGAATTTCTGCACCTAAAACCGTATTAAATTTTTCCACTAACTGACTAGAAAGTTGGGCTGCCACTGGATCTTTAAAGGCGCTAACCAAGGCAAGATATAGGTTTGTGGTGATTTGATTGGCCAATTGTTCACTTAGCTGATTTTGTGCCTGTCCTACTCCTGGCAGCATGAGCAGGTTACGATAAACAGGTACTTGCCTAAAAGCAAGTTCGATATTGTGCCGCAAAATGGCATTCATTTCTGGTTGTATTTTTGGTAAGACTTGAGTAACGATGGTTTGTATTAACAGTCCTGAAAGTGCTTCTAATTCGTTAATATTATTAATATCAATGTAGGCACGCTCTTTTTCCGGTTGTAATAACCACCTAGTAATATCACCGCGCTGTATTGAAACCTGCATTTGGTTAATTACCCGCACTACCACAATTTCTGTGATTTCTTCGGCAAAATTGGCTACTATACCTTGGTGAATTTGCCTTCTCACTAAATGTAGATCAATTAACCCGGCTTGATCTAGACGAACTAATACTGGCAAAACTCGCAACCAACGCCAAAAGGGAATTACTAAAAATAGGTCATACCAACGCCATAAAATCGCTTCTAACCAGCTTAAATGGCGATTTTGACGTTCTATATAAAAAGTACGTAATAGCAATTCTAAGCCAAATATCACGACAAACGGTAAATCAATTAACCAAAAATCATCTATAAATTCGCCATTTTCGCCTATTTGGCGATAATAATTAGAGGCAATGCCTGGACGAATTTGCTGGTTAAAAAAATTAATTTCTTGTATCCAACCCCGTTTAGATAAATATTCCACACTCCAAAAAGTAGCAAAGGCGCGTTTGGCTGATTCTTGACCGATGTGTTCCCGCATCCGGTTTTTAATTTTTTCCAGAGTTCCACTTTTACCCGCACCTGCAAAGGGATTACTATCAATCATCTCGTTGCTGAGACGGCTGATTTCTGCTAACTTGGTTTTTACTTGAGGGGAGTTTAAACCGGTTTGGCTAACTTGTGCTTCTAAAGCTGCTACTGTTTCTAGATAATTTTTCGTGTCTCGATGGGGTTCAATACCTTTAATCGGGTCATAAATCTGGGTGATTTGGGGAAGTTGGCGAAAATAGAAATCCCGCCAAGGTACGTAACTCAAATCAAACACTACTAACCCTAAGTTAAGACTGGCTGCGATCGCCATTAACTTTTCCAACCATAGATTAGCTTGTTTTCGAGGTTTTAATTTATTCATTATTAGTTAATTTCTATACTCAATATTAAGTTTTTCTCTTCTTTAGTGTAAGATATTGTTTAATTATCTACCTCATATCTCTGGTTTTTACAGCAGTTTTCATGTCTTTAGACCACAGTAAGGGCGAAGCATTCGGATGATAGTCTTAGGTAAAAACCGATAATTAATTGTCCGAATGCTGATGCTTCCAGCACGCTTCGCGAACGCCCCTACATTGTTGACGCGAAACCTAAATCAAAATGTGGTTTATTTACCTGAAAA
>NZ_JAQMTI010000096.1:0-54808 GCF_028329225.1 Sphaerospermopsis kisseleviana CS-549
TAACCCGGAATAGCTTCACTTTTTTCTCAGAGGGGAATGCTTTTATCTTGATAATTTTACCACATTCTAACTCATCTTCACTCCATGACAATGATTCAATATTTTTATATTTTTCTTTGCCAAAACTATCATCAACCAAACGATTAATCTTTAAAGGACAATAATAAACTTTATCTAGACTATTACAGGACTTACGCAAAAGGGAACGAAAGTAGGGGTAATTCATGAATTACCCCTACGCAAGAATAAGGTTTTCAGTCACATCTTGCGTAAGTCCTAAAAATATTTCGCATAGCATCATCAAGATTTCGTCTTCATAAAGATACTTATGAAAAAGTAATATTGACGATTTGTGGATTAGTGAGGTTACGAATTGATTCTCTAGTTTTATCAAATTTATGATATGTGTTAAAAGTATGCAGATCATGAAATAACCATCGGCATTTTTTCCGGGCTATACTAACAGTAACTATCTCTAGCCCTCATGATTACGTCAAGTCTGGCTGAAATGAGAACATCCTCAAAGCCATACACAGACTGCCTTTTTAATTTTCGGACAGGTCTATTGCAGATCAATCAGGTAAAAATTTTGATCAAAAAGCCTTGCACCAAAAGGGTTTTACTGCTGACCGCTGACCGCTGACCAATGAAAGCTGCTGTAAATAAAATACTCAACTTCTGTGAAAAGTCGAGTATCTGGATATTGCTACTAATTGTTTTGTAAATATTCAATGGCAGCATCTAATTTTGATGGGTATGCTTCCGCAAACCTTTCAAACCAAAGTCCTTCAGATGAGAAGGGATCTAATTTAGATAACCATGCTTGAGCTTGCTTCTGCAAATTCTCAAGTTGTTGAGCTTTAAGTTGTACTTGACGAATTTTTTCCTGTTCTAATTCTTGCTGTTTTCTCAATTCTTCAGCCGCATCTTGTTCAGCAAAATCAGCTTTGACATCTGCTAATAAGTTATCTATTAAAGCATCGGACTTAGAAGCAGAATTCATCAAGGGTTTGGCTGTAGTTACTGTTGGCTTTTGTGGCTGCTGTGGTTGAGGTTTTTCCCCTTTGTATTCAGCCTGAATTTCCGCTAATAACTGATCAATGGAGTCCATTGTAAACACTCCTCATTATGAGTTTAGCTAGTGAGTTTAGCTAGTCAGTGATGGCATTAAGTAGCACTTCTGATAAACTCAGATCTTCCATATCTTCCATTGTTACTGTATCACAAATATCAAATTTTGCCCCAGCACTTTGCAGTTCATCATCTAAAACTTTCAAAAAGCGAGTAGCCTGGGCATCAGTACCAACTTGAATAAAGGAAATTGCTAATTCTTCATCTCGATCAAGTCGGCGCGATGCTTCGATAATAACTTTCATTACCGCCTTACGATCATCAGGTTCACCATCAGTTACAACTAAAATTGTCTCGCCATTTTCTTTCGTTTGCCCGCTAGATTTACGCTGAAAATAATCATCAGTAGCGTGTTTCAATACACCTGCTAAATCAGTTGTCCCGGCTGGATCATTTTCCCGAAAAATTTGTGCTACTTTACTAGAGGTAACATTATCATAACGTTTGAATCTACCGGAAAATAAATAAACAGTTATGCCATCAGGGTCAAATTGTTCGCATTTACTAGCTAATGCAAAAGTAGATTCTTGTGCTGCTACCCATCTGGTTCGTCCACCTTTTTGATCTGGGGTGGCCATGCTACCGCTTTTGTCTATAATTAAAGTGTAATCACGATTGTCTAACATTTTTCCATTCTCCATTTATCATTAGTCAATTCAGCCAGCCTAAGACACTAAATATTTAGTCACCTATGGCATTGATTAAAACATCCGTGAGGCTCATTTCTCCTAAATCTTCCAAGGTGATAGTATCGCAAATATCAAATTTAGCCCCAACAGTTGTTAATTCATCATCTATAGCTTTGAGAAATTTTGTAGCTTGAGAATTTTCACCTACTTGAATCATGGAAATTCCTAATTCTTTCTCTTGTTCCATTTGGTAAGTAGCTTTGATGATGATTTCAAATATTGCTTGTCTATTGCCTGGTATCCCATCAGTTATCACTAAGATTGTTTCCCCATTAGGCTTAGTTTTACCAGTTGCTTTACGTTGAAAGTAGTTATTAAGGGCATCTTGAAGTACACCTACTAAATTAGTTGTATCCGCAGGTTGATTTTCTGCAAAAATTTGGGCTACTTTCTCAGCGGTAACATTATCAAAGCGTTGAAATTTGCGGGCAAATAAATAAATGGTGATACCATCTGAATCAAATTCTTCACACTTGCGAGCAAGAGCAAAAGTTGATTCTTGTAAAGCTAACCATTTGGTTTTGTTGGTGTACCCTAATCCCAATGGCTTTCCCATACTGGCACTATTGTCTATCAGCAGTGTGTAATCACGATTTTCTAACATTGATAATTCTCCAGTGATCCAGCTATTAAAGTAGCTCTTAAAGTTGAGTTGATGGTTTTGAGTCAGGAGTCGGGAGGTAGGAGGCAGCTATGCTGGAGTTTTTTTATTTTGGATTTTGGATTTTGGATTTTGGATTGTTTTTGTCAACTCCAATCTAAAATCTAAAATCTAAAATCTAAAATTTTTCTCCCTATTCCCTATTCCCTATTCCCTAGCTTCACGACAAGACTTTTTCACTAAACCCTAATTAGTCAGTGATGGCATTCATCAACACATCTGCCAAACTCATGTCTTCTAAGTCATCTAAAGTCACGGTGTCACAAATATCAAATTTAGCGCCTACACCTTGCAACTGATCATCTAGTGCTTTGAGAAATTTTGTCGCTTGAGCATCTGAGCCGACTTGAATCATGGAAATTCCTAATTCTTCATCTCGCTCCATTTGCCTAGTGGCGCTAATGATGACTTCAAATACGGCTTTGCGATCATCAGGTTCACCATCAGTTACCACTAAAATTGTTTCTCCATTGGGTTTAGTTTGCCCTGAAGCTTTACGCTGAAAATAATTATTGAGGGCATCTTGTAATACACCTGCTAAGTTGGTTGTACCCGCAGGGTCATTTTCTTGAAATATTTGAGCAACTTTGGCGGAAGTGACATTTTCATAACGTTTAAATCGCCCAGAAAAGACATAAACTGTAATCCCATCGGGATCAAATTGTTCTGCTTTTCTAGCTAAAGCGAGGGTAGACTCTTGGGCAATCTCCCATCTACTTCTACCACCAACTTGGTCAGGAGTTGACATACTGCCACTTTTATCAATGATTAGGGTATAGTCGCGATCGCTCATCATAAATACCTCTAATGATTTTTCGGTTTCTATTTTAACTCTTAGGTCAGACGATGATATCTAGATGTAGAGGTATTGTAATAATCATTTAAACTATTCTCATCTATAAACAACCGTTTTCTGCGGTAAAATCCCTAAATAAGTCAATATTGCAGCATAGGTAAATGTCGAGCTTTCAAGTTAATTCGCTCAGATCAGGAGAACAACTATGACTATTACCAATGTCACAGAAGCAACATTCAAACAGGAAGTGTTGGATAGTGAGACTCCGGTTTTAGTGGATTTTTGGGCCCCTTGGTGTGGACCTTGTAGAATGTTGTCTCCTGTTGTTGAAGAAGTAGCCGCTGAATATGAAGGACAGGTGAAAGTGGTGAAAGTGAACACAGATCAAAATCCCACAGTTGCTAGTCATTATGGTATTCGTAGCATCCCCACTATCATGGTATTTAAGGGGGGTAGGCAAGTTGATACAGTGGTCGGTGCGGTTCCCAAAACTACTTTAACTAAAACTCTAGCACAGTATATTACCGTATAGTCATTACCTTTGATCAGTTATAGCAAAAGTCAGGAGAATGGCTAACGCCACGCTTACTTCGACTGCGCTCAGTACAAGTCGCTATCAAGAAGTCAGGAACAGGTAAAAGATGTGATTAGGACTAAAGATGATGCCAAGATTGCGATCGCTGTCTTGGTAAATATAGGTTATGCGTAAGTATTCAGCTATAGGAATCTTGCATACCCAGATCCCCGACTTCTTTAAGAAATTGGGGATCTTTTTGAAAGTAAAGTCATGTTTGATCATTGTTTCTGGACAGACAATACCCAATACCTCCAGATTCGATTTAATCATATCTGTAATAATTACACAATTGAGTGGTACAACTGATAACCACGAGATTAAATATCTAATTGCGGCATAGCGAGCGATAATAAGGTTAAAAAAAATCGGTAATAGGAAATTTTCAAAATATGAGCGGTAAATTAATTGTATTTGAAGGTGTGGAAGGTTCTGGTAAAACTACTCAGATGCAACTGTGTAGTCAGTGGCTAGAAACTCTAAGTGTATTAGTTATTCTGACTCGTGAACCAGGGGGAACAAAGTTAGGGAAACATTTACGACAGCTATTGCTGGAAAAATCAGAGGATAAACCTGTGGGTGAGGTTACGGAATTATTATTATACGCTGCTGATCGGGCGCAACACATCGAGCAGGAAATTAAGCCAAATTTAGCAGCAGGAAAATATATTTTATGCGATCGCTATACTGACTCTACTATTGCCTACCAAGGTTATGGTAGGGGTTTAAGTATGAGTTTAATTAATCAATTAAATTATATTGCTACAGGTGGTTTACAAAGTGATGTAACTATCTGGTTAGATGTGGATGTGGAATTAGGACTTTCTCGTAAACGTGGTCAAAGTAAATTAGATAGAATTGAACAGGAAACAATAGATTTTCATCTTCGTGTACAGCAAGGATATACTGAATTAGCTACTAATTATCCTTCTCGAATTTTTCGAGTTGATGGTAGTTTAAATCAAGAATTGGTGCATGAAAATATCAAGGAAATTTTAATTCGTAATTCTGTGATATCCGAAACTCCCTGAAAATAATTAGTGAAGATTTTTTGTATCGAACCTCAGAGACACACAAGACGCAGAGGAATGAGATTTTTTCTGGGTTTTATGATCATTGCTTTTGATTATTATTAATTAATGATTTTTTATTTCTCTGTTATCCTGACTCTTCTACGGGCGTTCGCGAAGCGTGCTGGAAGCATCAGCATTCGGACAACCAATTATCAATTTTTGTCCCAGGTTATTTTCCTGTAAGGGCGAAGCATTCGGCCGAACAATTATCAATTTTTATCACAGGCTATTTTCCGAATGCTTCGCCCCTACTTCGCCCCTACTTCGCCTCTACGACTCCTGACTCATGACTCCTTATAAATAATGTTTGAAGAACTAATTGGACAACAACAAGCAATAGATTTATTAACATCTTCTGTTAAACAAAACAGAGTCGCACCAGCTTATTTATTTGTTGGTGCTGATGGTGTGGGTCGAAGTTTAGCCGCTAAATGTTTTATTGAATTATTATTTTCTAGTTCTGTAAAACCTGAACAATTATCTATTTTAAAAAATCGTATTCGTCAAGGAAACCACCCCGCTTTATTTTGGGTAGAACCAACTTATCAATATCAAGGACAAAGGTTAACAGCAGCAGAAGCAGCAGAAAAAGGAGTAAAACGCAAAGCACCTCCAGTTATTCGTTTAGAACAAATTAGAGAAATTACCCAATTTTTATCCCGTCCACCTTTGGAAGCGCCCAGAAATGTCGTAGTTTTAGAACAAGCAGAAACAATGGCTGAATCTGCTGCTAATGCTTTACTGAAAACTTTAGAAGAACCAGGACAAGCGACTTTAATTTTAATCGCTCCTTCTCCTGATGCAATTTTACCAACTTTGGTTTCTCGCTGTCAAAAAATCCCTTTTTATAGATTAGATACTGCTGCTGTTGCTCAAGTTTTAACACAAACAGGAAATGGGGGGATTTTACAACATCCAGAAATTTTAAGTATAGCTGCTGGTAGTCCAGGAAGTGCAATTTTAGCTTACCAACAACTACAAACAATTAATAGTGAATTACTCCAAGAAGTAAAAAAAACACCTAAATCTTATCGTCATGCGTTAGAACTAGCGAAGAAAATTGATAAAGAATTAGACACAGAAGCACAATTATGGTTAATAGATTATCTGCAACAATTTTACTGGCAACAAATACATAAACCTGGCATTATTGAACAATTAGAAAAAACTCGCAAGAATTTATTATCCTATGCCCAACCCCGGTTAGTTTGGGAATGTACATTTTTAGCAATATTGCAAATTCGGTAATGGGTAATGGGTAATGAGTAATATCTAATTTAGAATAATTCTTAATTACAGCCAATTAACCATACAGACTGTTTGTTGACATACCATAAATTACATAAAATTCTGTTATTAAAAAAACAAAGTAATAATTATTAAATGTACACTACTAGACATCAAAATCTTTTCTTTGTATTTCATAATATCTACAGAAAGCAAGGATATTCAGATTATCATATTCCCCTTCTTGCTCTCTACCTTTGCTCTCTACTCATTCTAAAAGTTTAACTTTTAGTTTTTTTTGACAATTAATAAAAATTTACGTAACCTAAACCAATAGGTCTAGAGTATCGAACTTGTAGGGGCGAAGCATTCGGGTGATAACCTATCGCTGAAACCAGTTCATATTCCGTCCGAATGCTTCGCCCTTACGATTAATGAATCGGTGTTCTAGTAAATCAAAGCCTGAACAGCAACTTAACAGCAATTGAATTTAGCTACATCAAAAATTGCTGTTACAGACTGTTTTTATGAGTATATGAATTGACTTCACATCCTTTGCTAAAAATTGCTGACAAATTAGCTGTTAATCAATACAAAAATGACACCATATTAACAGAATAATATCACAGAAATATTCTAAAAAATATGAGTAGTCGTGATTAATAGTAGTAACTTTGATGAATTATTGAAGTTTGTCCAAGGAGTATTCTATAAATCTAGGAGAAGTTGATGATTGAGTATTTAACGTCGTTGAACGACCACAATTTACCATATCCAGATCCACTGCATCCCATCGTGGTTCACTTTGTAATTGCCATGATCTTATTTGCAGTTTTCTGTGATTTAATTGGCTTTTTAACTGGCAAAACTCGGTTTTATGAAGTGGGTTGGTGGAATTTATTTGTAGCTACCGTATCCATATTTATAGCCATTATTTTTGGACAATACGAAGCTGGTTTAGCCAAACCTTACAACATCGTCAAATCAGTATTAAATTACCATACCTTAATCGGTTGGTCACTATCAGGAATTTTAGCAGCCATCACAGCTTGGCGTTATGTACTTCGCAGTCGTGATCCCCAAAGATTGCCAATTCATTATTTAGCAGTTTGTTTACTTTTAACCATACTTGTTGGTTTTCAAGTATATCTTGGTGATGAATTAGTGTGGGTTTATGGAATACATACAGTACCCGTTGTGGAAGCCGTAAAGGATGGAATATTACCATGAATTCAGAATTAATTGATCAAGTCAGCGCCCAGATGGGGGCAAATGGACTACCTTACGCAATTCCTATTCATCCTAACCTAGTTCACCTCACATTAGGATTGTTCATTATTGGGGTAATTTTTGATTTAGTTGCTGTACTTTTCCCCATAGAACAATGGTTATTTAAATCATTGGGTTTAGCTGTAGAACGCGTCCAATTATTTGAAGTTGGTTGGTACAACATGGTAGCTGCTTCTGTGATTACATTTTTCACAGTTGCTGCTGGTTTTTATGAAATGTTGTTAGCAACTCCACCAGTACATTTAAAAAGTTCCTGGGGTTTGCAAGCAATGTCCACGATGATGTGGCATGGTGTGGGCGGTGTTTTCCTCCTAGCTTTAATGGTAGGAATGACATTTTGGCGGGGATGGCAACGTTACATTACCTGTAAAGATTCCGATATGCAAGTGCGTTGGAGTTATATTTTTGCCGGAGTTTTCATCATGGCCTTAATGTATCTTCACGGCACATTAGGAGCGCAGTTAGCAGCCGAATTTGGTGTACATAACACTGCGGATAACTTGTTAAGAATGGGACAAGACATTAATCAGGTACTAGGTAATTAATTCGTAATTCGTAATTTGTAATTCGTAATTTTCAGATGCCAATTAATTACCAATTACCAATTACTAATTACCAATTATCAATCACCAATTACCAATTACCAATTACCAACAAATGACCATGAACACTCGGTTGATTTTAAATATTTTCCTAGTGATGGCGGGGGGTTTTGTCATCACAATTGCCAGTATTTTCATCGGTAAACAAGCCTATTCTTGGCTTCCCCCCCAAGCTGCGGCTGAATCACATTTGATTGATGACTTGTTCAGCTTTTTAGTGACAATTGGGGCTTTTATTTTCTTAGGTGTCACTGCCGCTATTTTGTATTCTGTTCTTTTTCATCGTGCCAAAAGTTATGACTTTAGTGATGGTCCACATATTGAAGGAAATATCACTTTAGAAGTTGTCTGGACTGCTATTCCCATCATGTTGGTATTGTGGATAGCAAGTTACAGTTATGAAGTGTATGAAAACATGGGGATTCAAGGACCTTCCCAATTATTACATTTACATAACCCCTTACCTGTGCAAATTGCCCATGCAGAAGTGCAAGAAACACCAGGAGAAACTGTTAGCGAACCCTTAGAAAAAATTGACGTAATTGCTAAACAATGGGCGTGGGTGTTCAGTTATCCTGAACAGGGAATTACAAGTACAGAATTACATTTACCGAGCGATCGCCGTGTACGTTTAGCCCTACAATCAGAAGACGTACTCCACGGTTTTTATATTCCCGCATTTCGCGTTAAACAAGACATCGTTCCCGGTAAAACCATCGACTTTGAATTTACCCCCATTCGCCCCGGTAAATATAGCCTCACCGACTCCCAATATAGCGGTACATACTTTGCCACCATGCAAGCAAACGTGATAGTAGAAAACCCAGAAGAATATCACGATTGGTTGAAAAAAGCCGCCAGTCATAATCCCACAGTTGCACCAAACCAAGCCGCTACCGAATACGCCCAAAATCACAATCAAAATGTACAAAACGGTTGGGAAACTGTTAAACCTGCTGCACCTCCAGTAGTTAATTTTGCAGGTTAATTAATTCTTTCTTCCTTTGCGCCTTTGCTTCTTTCTTCACTTTGCGCGAAACCTTCTTTTTGTCTGAATCAGGATGTCCAGGATTTAAGGATTAACAGGATTGTGATGAAATCCAAAATCCAAAATCTAAAATCTAAAATCTAAAATCCAAAATCCCATGACAAACATATCACTTAATCTTGGTGGTGAATCACATCATCACTCAACGCCAACTCACTGGAAAACCTATTTCACTTTCAGCACAGACCACAAAGTAATCGGTATTCAATACCTCGTTACCTCTTTTATTTTCTTCCTTGTTGGTGGCATTTTTGCGATGATTTTACGGGGCGAACTTGTCACCCCTGAATCTGATTTAATTGATCGTACAGTTTATAACGGAATGTTCACAATGCACGGGACAGTAATGCTGTTTCTGTGGACATTTCCCTCCCTTGTTGGTTTAGCAAACTATCTCGTACCCATCATGATCGGGGCGCGAGATATGGCATTTCCTCGCCTCAATGCTGCCGCTTTTTGGATGGTCCCAGTAGTGGGAATTTTACTCATGTCCAGCTTTTTTGTCCCTGGTGGACCAGCCCAAGCTGGTTGGTGGGCTTATCCTCCCGTGAGTTTACAAAACCCCACAGGACATTTAATAAATGGTCAAGTTCTCTGGTTATTAGCGGTAGCTGTTTCCGGTGTTTCTTCTATTATGGGTGCGGTGAATTTTGTCACCACCATTGTGAAAATGCGTGCGCCAGGAATGGGCTTTTTTAAAATGCCCTTGTTTGTCTGGGCAGTATTTAGCGCCCAAATTATTCAATTATTTGGACTTCCTGCTTTAACTGCTGGTGCGGTAATGTTGCTGTTTGACTTAACAATGGGAACAGCATTTTTTGACCCCAGCAAAGGTGGAAACCCGGTAATGTTTCAACATTATTTCTGGTTTTATTCCCACCCTGCGGTTTATGTAATTATTCTGCCAATCTTCGGAATTTTCTCAGAAATTTTCCCTGTTTATTCCCGTAAACCATTATTTGGTTATAAAGTAGTTGCCATTTCTTCGATGTTAATTGCTGTGGTCAGTGCCATTGTGTGGGTACACCATATGTATGTGAGTGGAACACCTGGTTGGATGCGGTTACTATTCATGGTTACGACCATGTTTGTATCTGTTCCCACAGGAATTAAAGTATTTGCTTGGGTGGCGACAATTTGGGGTGGAAAAATCAAATTAAATACACCAATGTTATTTGCATTAGGTGGTTTAATTATGTTCGTTTTTGCTGGAATTACAGGAATTATGCTTTCCTCTGTACCAGTAGACGTTCACGTTAATAACACCTATTTTGTAGTTGGACATTTCCATTATGTTCTGTACGGAACAGTAACAATGGGAATGTATGCAGCCCTCTATCATTGGTTTCCCAAAATGACCGGCAGAATGTATAACGAAGGTTGGGGAAAAATACATTTTTGGTTAGCATTTATCGGTACAAACTTAAACTTTTTACCCATGCACCCATTAGGTTTGCAAGGGATGTTACGCCGAGTTGCTTCCTACGCACCAGAATATACATTTTGGAATGTTCTCGCTAGTTTAGGCGCGTTCCTATTAGGAATGTCCACCTTACCCTTCATTTTCAACATCTTAGTTTCTTGGTTACAAGGTGAAAAAGCACCTGATAACCCTTGGCGGGCAATTGGTTTAGAATGGCTCATTTCTTCACCTCCATCTGTAGAGAACTTTGAAGAAATTCCCATCATTATTAGTGAACCCTACGGTTACGGAAAATCAGAACCATTAACAGCCAACCTAGAACCCCAAACCATAAAAACAGCAGAATAAAAACAATACAGTTCAGTTAAGTATTAAACAATTTTTTCTCTTACTTCTGCGTTCTCTGCGCCTCTGCGTGAGATAAAAAAATCAAACTTAACTGAACAGTATTGCCAAAACAAAAGGAGAACATTACCAATGGATAGTTCAATCAAAACGCCACAAATACATCATGCAGCCCATGAACATGGACACGACGAAGAAGGCAGTAAAATGTTTGGTTTTATTGTCTTTCTTCTATCAGAAAGTGTCATCTTTTTAAGTTTCTTTGCTGGTTATATCATCTACAAAACCACCAGTTCTAATTGGCTTCCTGCTGGTGTTGAAGGATTAGAAATAGTCGCCCCAACAATTAACACTATTATCCTAGTTTCTAGCAGCTTTGTAATTTACTTTGCTGAGAGATGTTTACAACAACATAACCTAGCAGGATTTCGCATCTATTTGTTAGCTACAATGGCAATGGGTAGCTACTTTTTATATGGTCAATATGTGGAATGGAGTCAATTAGAATTTGGCTTTACTTCCGGTACTTATGGCGGGATGTTTTACCTATTAACTGGGTTTCACGGTTTGCACGTTTTCACCGGGATTTTGTTACAGTCTATGATTTTGATTCGTTCTTTTATTCCCGGTAACTACGATAATGGTCACTTTGGTGTTAATTCAACTTCGTTGTTTTGGCACTTTGTTGATGTTATCTGGATTATTTTGTTTATCCTTATTTACGTTTGGCAGTAGGGATTTTAAGACGCATAAAGCAATAAATTTTGTAGGGGTTTAGCAATACTAAACCCCTACCCATATATTTGTATTATGATTCCGAAATCATCTATTTGGGAAAATAGCAATAAATATCTTTCCGATGTAAAACTCTTTCAAAAATTAATATTTCACCATCAAAAATAACACCCAGACGATAATCACCTATACGAATCCGATAAGCATTATCATATCCCTGAAGTTTTTTAATATTTGTGATTTCTTCAAAACTCGATATTTCCATTATTTCTTCAAAAGCAAACTTCTTGATAGACTCATAGTAAGGTGTACTTTTTAGTGCTTTTAAATCTTTAATAAAACTGGGTAGATACTGGATATTCACTCTTGTTCCAATTCCGCTAAAGCTTCATCTAAATTTAATGGTGTCTCATTTTCTACTTCTTTCATAGCTAGAATCAGTCCTTCATCTTCGAGTGCTTCTAGCAACCGTAGATATTCCTGAAAATCCATGACTACTTTTCTGATATTACCTTGAATATCAGTAATCAATTCTTGGGCAAATGGATATTTATCAGCTTGCATTTTAGTGATATAGGATTACTATCTACATTTAATTTAGCATATTTATATCAGGCTATGCTTAATGTCTTCTTACTTTTGTTCTTAAAAAGTATGAGTATAACCTTTTTAAAAGACTAAGTTTAAATATCTTTTTGTGAGCAATTTTATTTTCTCCCCTGCCTCTTTCTTTAAACAGATTAATACAAAGTTAACCACGCTTGATCAACTAACATACTCAACTAGCGTCGTTGTTGTCCATCCAACAGCGGATCATCTTCTAAAACCTCCGCAGTTAAATCTTCCAAAGATTGACCTTGATCGCGTCCAAGCTTGACTACTCCGGCAATAACCGCAGCTACCAGTTCTTCATCAACTGGTTGTTGTCTGAGTCCCTGCTATCCAGGACGTTTAAGTTTTTCCTCATAGCATCAAAATTTAACCTCAAGGGTTTTCAGCCTTTTTTATTATAAATTTAGATAAGTTTTACATAAGTTCCAAAATGAATCATAAATTTAACAAACTATTAAAATTTCTTCATTAAATATTCAAACAATTGATAGGGCGGAGTTTAACGTACTTAATGTACTTATTGCCTGAGTCAAATCTTTCTGAGTGAGTAGATAGACAGGAGATATCAGCAGAAAATGAAAGAAATTCTTTACTTGGAAGTTCCTACTACCGATAGTGGTGCTGTCCGTGACTGGCTACAAACCGACTTTGTGCCGGGAGATGGAGAAAAATTACTGACTCCAGATGGTCTGCGTCTGCGAAACCCGGTTGCATCTGTCAAAGGACATTTAGCAACCGAACTTTCTATATTTGTGTGGTCTGTACAACGCACCACTTACCTCAAAGTGTTTCGTTGGGGAGACAAACCCTTCACTAACGAAGGTTCAATATTGCAACGTCTGACTACAGGTATTAGAAGCCGTTTTCCCCATCAATACCCCGAACCACCAAAAATTGACCCTCAAAAGTCGATTTTTTCAGAGCTAGAACCCTATTATCCTCTAACTGTCAGGTATTTCCAGAAAATGCCTCATGGGGAATATGATCTTAAACGTGCTTACTGGTGGGAGCAACGTTGGCGAGAAGGTGTCAAAAATCCTCAGCAACCCCGTCAGGTGGTGTTTTATGCAGAAAACCAGCAACAAACAGCAGAAAACACTTATGACCTCATTTATATTGGTGGCGCTTTGGGTGCGATTCATGCCGCAGTCATGGCAAAATTAGGCTATAAAGTCCTATTGGTGGAAAGATTACCCTTTGGACGCATGAACCGAGAATGGAATATTTCTCGTGATGAAATTCAAACTTTGGTCAATCTCGGTTTATTAACAAATGCAGAATTAGAAACCATTATTGCCAGGGAGTATAAAGACGGCTTTAATAAATTCTTTGATGCTAATAATCCGCCTCACTTAAAAGCACCAGTTCTACACACGCCAACTGTTTTAAATATCGCTTTAGATTCAGATAAATTATTGCAATTATGTGGTGAAAAACTTAAAGCCGCTGGTGGTGATATTTGGGAGCAAACAGAATTTATCCGGGCAGATATCAGAAAAACACAAGTTACTGTTACTGTCAAGGGTGTAAATACGGTAATTGAACAGCAGGTAAATGGTAGATTATTAGTAGATGCAATGGGTACAGCTTCCCCTATTGCTTGGCAATTAAACGGGGGTAGAGCCTTTGATAGTGTATGTCCCACCGTGGGAGCAGTGATTGATAAAGGATTTGCCCCTGGTGTCTGGGATTATCAGTATGGTGATGTTCTTTACAGTCACGGAGATATTTCTAGAGGCAGGCAATTGATTTGGGAATTATTTCCTGCTGCGGGGGAAGAACTGACAATTTATTTATTTCATTATCATGAAGTGAATAGAAAAAATCCTGGTTCGTTGTTAGAGATGTATGAGGACTTTTTCACTATTTTGCCAGAATATCGCCGTTGTGACATGGATAAGCTAGTGTGGAAAAAACCTACATTTGGCTATATTCCAGGGCATTTTAGTGTTAGTGATAGCGATCGCACCATAGCCTTTGATAGATTAATCGCCATTGGTGATGCTGCTTCCCTGCAATCTCCCCTAGTATTTACTGGTTTTGGTTCTCTCGTTCGTAACCTAGAACGTTTAACCACACTCTTAAACACCGCCCTCAAACACGACTTATTAAGTTTCCGTCACCTCAATAAAATTCGTGCTTACCAAAGTAACGTTTCCGTCACCTGGCTATTTTCCAAAGGAATGATGGTTCCCACAGGGAAATTTATCCCACCTCAACGGGTTAATGCCATGCTCAATACCTTCTTTGGTTTATTAGCAGACGAACCCCCAGAAGTAGCAGATAATTTCATTAAAGACCGCTGCGACTGGTTCACATTTAACCGTTTAGCATTAAAAGCAGCTACAAAAAATCCCGCCTTATTAATATGGATTTGGGAACTAGCAGGGTTGAGAGACTTAGTTCGGTGGTTAGGTAATTACCTCAACTTTGGTGTTTATGCCTTCATCAGTGCTTTACTAAGTACATGGTTTCCCAAATTCCTGAAGTGGAGTCAAGGCTGGCTAGAAACCCGCTTTCCAGGATTGTGGTTAAACCTATTAGTGACCAACTACGCCATTTCTACAGGTAAACCACGATTACGGGATCAAGTAGTTACCGTTAAGTCAAAAGCAGTAACCCAAACAAGTCATTAATTAAGTAGTCATTAGTCCTTGGATTATTGACCTTTCGACTTGGGGCGGAAATTTGGTAGTTCCACCGATGCTAAAGATTTCCGTCCCTTGGGTGGACGCTGGGGATAAATCAAAGGTGAAGGTGATTTATGATCAAGGTGATATTCACCTAAAGGTTCTGATCTGAAATGCTCTTTTGGCAATTCTGACCAATAATCATTATTTTCGGGAATATTGGCAATATTTTGCTCTTTTTCGGGAGTAGAGGCATTTATTAGTGATTCATTGCTGGATGAAAGTGTAAACTCTGGAAAATGACTTTCCGTTACTAAAGACTGTTCTATGATTGTTTCCAGTGGCTCATTTTTTTCCAGATTTGATGCTAAGGTATCCCAAATTAGCCCATCATCTGGATGACTCTCTGTATCATTGACTGTTGGTGAAGTTGAGGGTGCAGACTGAGAAGCAAAAAACATTTCGATCAGACTTTCCAACTGGCGATCTAAATTTGATCCCCCAGGAGAAGAAACATCTGCAACTTCAGCAGTAGATTCACTATCCTCTAATTGGGGACTTGACTGTATTGGGATTTCTATATCATCCACATCTGAAGATTTTTCAGCAGGTTCAGAAATGGAGGTAGAGTAATTTTGTTGATCTTGTTGATCAGCGCATGGAGTTGAAGGTTCTAGCCAGGAATTATCTAAATGTTGACGTAGAGTGCTACAAGTATCATGGGTAGCATCGGTTTCCGCAGACCAAGGTTTAATAGGTTGTGCATTGGGAAACAAAGACCTGGCTTTTCTAGAAAATCTGCTATGTCCACCAGTGAGATCATGGGGATGATAGACAGTATCCTCTAGGGTGTCATAGTTGGTGTCATAGTTGGTGTCATAGTTGGTGTCATAGTTGGTGTCATAGTTGGGGACAGGGGTATCTAGACATTTTTCCAGTGCTGCTTTAAATTGCAAAGTTTGACGTTGTTGGCGTATTAGTCGAGTACGTAATTCCCGACAAGTATTTTCTGAGTGCAATAGTTGGTGAGATTGTTCACTATAGTTAGTTTGTAGCAGTGTACATTCCCTTTCCAGTTGGGCTACTCGTTGCTGACTCAGTTGTAACTGTGCCTTATGGGTTTCAATGAACATTTCCTGACTTTGAACAGTTTGGACAGCCGTTTCTAATTGCTGGAAAAGAGACTGAATTTGCTCTTGAGCCGTTGCTAGTTCCTGAGTTTGTTGATTCAACATTGAGTCAGTGACACTAGAGCGTTTTTTTTGCCACTGCAAAATCTTTTCTGCCTCAGCTAATTCTTGTTTTAGCTGCTTTACTTGAGCATACAAATCACCGTTAGCTGTTTGTAACTCTTCATTCAGCGTCAGCAACTTCTGAAACTCTGAATCTACCAGGGCTTGTTTTTCACTGTCAGGTTCTGCAATCCAATCTTTTTGGGTATTATGATCTTGTAAATTGTCTGTAACTGTAGATTCAGACTGCTGTATATTTAGCCCGTGGTCAACATCATCTGCTGGGTTCAGGAGTGGTAAATTAGTCACGGCTGTATTTTCATCATGCAGAACTGAGTAAAAGGGACAACTCGCCTGCTCTGATTTCGGCGAATTTGCAAAATTTCGGGGTTCAATCACAGTGCCATTGTTTGAGGTGTCACCTATATTCATCACTCTTGACCCACCTGCTTAAAAATATTCAGCAACGTTCATAGCAGCATTGCTGATCAAATATGTTCGATTCCGAGGTAATCAGGATTGCCTCTAGAAGCCAAGTTTAACTGCTATATAAATCCTAGACAAGTCTAGATTGCTATGGTGTACTATTTTGGCTTCCCAGGGGTAGAGGGTGTGAACCTACTTGACGTTTATTAAAAGTTATATAAAGTTGCTAAAAAATATTATCAAGCCGTCCCTATGCACTCAGCTACTGTAATTTGGTAGAGATTATCAGAGTTTAAAGTATTTTATTTGACAATTTTGATTAAGCACTGGGGACTGGGGACTGGGGACTGGGGACTGGGGACTGGGGACTGGGGACTGGTGACTGGTGACTGGGTAATCAATTTTATTTTTTCAAATTACCAATTACCAATTACCAATTACCAATTACCAATTTACGGTAGCCAGAGGGGATGAAAACCAACTAAGGGCAGTTGTTCTGGCTTAATTTCGGGGTTTCCTTGGTCAGTGATAGGTAAAAGAGGCATTAACCACAGACTGCTCGTAGCTATCGGTTCTCCATCATCTGTTTTTAAGGTATTGACTGGTAGGGTGGTGGCCGTATCTCCTACTGGAACTATCTGGTCAAACAAAATAGCCAACCCATCGGGTGCTAAACTCATTTGCACATTTCTTTGGGCGGGGGGTAGCATCAACAGTGGTTTTTGTTCTTGGGTTTTGAGGTTAATCGCCACTAAATAAGGTTGTTCTATGTATTGTTCCTGTGATACTAGCTGTGTTAACAAACAGTAAAGGGTGGGTGAGGCAGGATCAAAATTGCAACCGAGAATTGAACCTGTGGTTTTTAATAGTTGTTTCTGTACACCTTGGTTAGTGACTAAGAATAAATCCCGCGTGTAATCAGTATTAAATTTGATCATTGCTGCCTGGGAACCATCTTTAGAGAAAGCTTGAACCAAGCCAAATTGCGGGAGAAAATCTAGGGGTTTAGTTGTATCTCCTTCTAGGGATAAAATTGCTGTTCCTTGTCCTTGGGCAACTGCTACGGCTTTGCTATCTGGTGTAATCAGGAAGTCTCCTCCGGGTTGGCTTTCTAAGCGTTGTGGGGTGGGTTTTTCTCCTGAACTGTCCCTGGGTGCTGACAACTGCCACAGTCCAAAGTCTCCGGGATTATCTCTTTTTCCCCTTTGGACTACTATTGTTTGTCCATCAGGAGAGAGGTCAAATTTGAGGTTTTGATACTCTTTGTTATCTAAAAGTAGGTCAAGTTTACCTGGTGCTTCAGGTTGTTCACCTGGTTCACTAGTAATACCTGTGGTGACTGTATAAATTTGGGCTGAGAGCAATTCTGGATTTTTGGAGGAGCGAGCCGAGAAAAGTATTTTATCTCCGTTGGGAAATGGCTCAAAGTCCATAACAATTAGGTCTTTGGGGGTCAGTACCTTTTTTTGTTCTTGGGTGAGGTTATACAGTACCAATTTTCCCTGTTCTTCTTGATTAGCTCCTATGTAAATTAAGGCTCGATTCCGAGTAGAAAAGCTACCTGTAAAGGCTTGCATGAGCCTGTTTTTGCCTTGTGTTTGGGAAAATTTATCTCTAGCTCCTTCTAGAGAAACTTTATAGTTAGTCCCGTAAGGTGCTGGAGTGACGAGTGTGTAAACCATTCGTCGTCCTGCCCAACTGATTTTACCTGCCAGTGGGGGATCGATTTTTAAATTATCCTCGACGCTTTTGGTGTCCATTGGACGACTAAAGGTGAGGGTGAAAGCTGTGTCTTCAGCGCCGATTTTTTGATTCTGCCAAGTAAAATTGCGAACGACTGGTCTAACTGCATCACCTTGCCAGATCACAAATCCAATCAGCAGACTTAATAACAGCATGAGGGCGATCGCTACCCGATCTAGTGCTTGGATAGATTTATAGGATTTTGTCATTAGTCATTGGTAATTGGTAATTGGTAATTGGTAATTGGTGATGGGTGATTAGTGATTGGTGATTGGTAATAGGTGAATGCAATGAAAGGATTTTGGATTTTGTATTTTGGATTATTTTTGTCATCTCCAATCTAAAATCTAAAATCTAAAATCTAAAATCTAAAATCTAAAATTTTCTTTCCCAGTCCCCAATCACCAATCACCAATCACCTATTCCCTAATAACTATATGGATTTTTGGGTTGGGGAATTTCCTTGAGGGAAGTAGCTTTAATAGTTAATCGGCGTTTATTGGCTATGTTTTCTGTGATCATCTGTCCTTCAATTTCTAGCCAAGTATCTGGTGGGTATTTATCGCGGTTTTCTGGAAGTTGAACTGGTAATCCTGCGGGATAGGCATCGGCTGCACAACAAGTAATCACAAATCTGGCTAATATCAAATGATTTTGATCTAATTCTGGGGGATGAATCACAAATCCCTGGACTTTGACTTTTTGCCCTGTATAAGCGTCCGGTTCTGGATAAACGTTAAGTGTGCGTACCCAGTCGATCAGGGTTCGCTCTTCTGGACGGATGGAGGCACGAAAAGCTTGGGGTTGGGCGCGTGTTGCTCCCAATAGTTCAGTTATACCGCGCTCTAGTGCTGTTTGAGAGCTAAATACTTGGGGGGTAATGATAAATCCTAAAACTGCTGTGGTTAACAGCAACCCACTACTCCAACCAGGGGGAAATAGATTTATATGCTGCTGGTTATTGGGTACTTCATACCGCCGACGTTGTTTCCAAAGTTGTAGTCCCTTGAAAAAACCAATGATTAGTAACCCCATAGCACCCAAAATGACTAACCAAAAGAAATCTGGGTGAATCAATAAATTTAGTTCGCCTGTGAACCAGTATTTGAGCATTAAAATTCCCCAAGCTGTAATCGCTAACACATCTAGCCAAGGGAGTAACTGATTTTGGATTTTGGATTTTGGATTTGGGATTGTAGTCATTATTTATTGAGTCATTATGTTAGTTGTAATTTGTCATAGATAACGGAGAATTTACAAAAATTACATGACTGGCTTACATGACGTGCAAATTCAAAATTAAGGTAAATAAAAGTGTTAATTGTCCGGATAAAGCAAATAGATAAAATAGAGCTTTAGGTTTGAAAATTGATAACATCAATCCAACACCTTTGATATCAATCATTGGTCCAAATACTAGAAAAGCTAACAAAGAACCAGTGGTAAAGGTTGAGGCGAAAGATAGGGCGAAGAAAGAATCGACAGTGGAACAAATTGATACTACTGCTGCTAGTACCAACATAGCCAGAATTGAGGTAATTGAACCTGCACCTAGACTGAGGATGAGTTCACGGGGGGCTAATACTTGAATTGCGGCTGCTATTGCACTTCCTACTACCATCACTCCGCCTAATTCCCGTAATTCTTGAACTATATTATCCAATACTAGACGGAGTTTATCTGCAAAAAGTTTATTTGGGGTAGAAGTTGTGATATTTGCCTGGTTTAAATTTCCACCCAGCTTTGTAGATATACCTGCTTTGCCACCAAGAATATAAGTTCCTGATTGTAACAGGGGACTAACCGATGGTTCTTCTTGTAACTGATAACGTTTTCTCTTGGTTTTAGGTTCGGCTTGAGTGGGGGGATTAAATTTCAGATAACGTGCGATCGCCGGTTGCAAGAAAGGACTTAAATCTTTTTGGAAGCTGAAAACAAAACCGATAATTGTAGCGATCGCTAAGGACAATACGACTCTTAACACTACTATTTCTGGTTGATCTCTAAATGCTGTCCAAGTTGCCCAAATCACAATTGGGTTAATTGTCGGTGCTGCTAGTAAAAAGCCTATGGCTACTGGTGTGGGTACTCCTTGCATTAATAATCGCCGTGCCACTGGCACGTTACCGCACTCACACACTGGAAATAAAAAGCCGATCATACTGCCAAACAAAGCTCCCAGCAGGGGATTTGTGGGCATTATATTTACCAATTTGCGCTCATCAATAAAAAATAACAGCAAACTGGAAAATAACACCCCTAGCAGCAAAAAAGGCATGGCCTCGACTAGCAGACTCAGAAATAGGGTGAAACCATTGTTCAGTTGATTGATCATCATGTCGCAGTCAACAGCGGTTGGGAATTTTGGAGTTATGCCTAGTCATTTTATCTAAATCAGGAAGAAACGGGGATCAATCGGGGATCAAATGCAACGTTGTCAGCATTTAGCCGTCTGTCTTGAGCAGTCAGCTTTTTAAACGATAACCTAACTTTACATTTTACACTGCTACCTCAGATCACCATAAAACGAGTGAATTTAATTTTGTCTGATTACTTATTAGGGGGATATTCAAGTAAATTTTGACCACGTTGGTAAATTTCCTTTGCATAATCTGTCCACGCTCCTTGTCCCCAATAACGAAAACAGCTTGTTTGTAACAAGAGGTTATGTAATAAAACTTGGCGGTAGTGGGTTTCTCTAGTTACAGGTTTATCTGATGTATTTGACAACAGGTGATCAAATTTTTGATGAAATAAATTACTTAATTCATACATGGGAGATAACACATTTTCGTATCCTTGCACCCAACTAATATGATTCGTCCATGATGCGCCGTCAACATGGAAATTAGGGTTAGTTTTCTTGATTGCTTGAATAGCATTTTCCACAGCATCCGGTTGATAATTATCTATAGCTATTCGCTGCCAAATTTGATGTTGTCCGATGGGTTGACATTGGGGAAAATCTTCTGGTTGACAACCAGCAACTTCTAGTAATTCTAAATATTCTGTACCACAAACACCGACAACGCCACTTTTACCTCCCCCATTTTCTAACATATCCCACCAAGCTTGTTTAAAACCGCCAGGAAATTCATTCATCATTACACCACCGTTTTCACCATCACCGATTTGAGTAACGATTGGCGGTATTAAAACATCTCCTAATTGTTGTTTATTTAAAGTTTTCGCTTCATAGTATGGCTGCATTTGGGCAACTAATTTAGTATCTGAACCTTGGGTTTTAATTAATGCGGTAATACTTATTGTTTCTCCTTGGGAATTACGGGCAATTAATTGATGTGGTAAATGTTTATAATTCAAAGGTTCACCGTTAATTGTTTCTACTGTATGTTCTTGCACCAATAACCAACGATAACCACATTCTTTGAGGGCTTTGATAAATGCAAATAGGGTATCTGGATGGTTTGGGAGGTGCATTTCTGGGGGTGAAAATCCTTTAATTCTTGCTAGTGCTTCCCATCCGAAAATTGCTGCAAAATGATGTTGCCAAGCAATAATGTGTAGTTTAAGATCAGCTATGGGTGTGGAAGGAATGACTGCATGACTCCACATTGTTCCCAACCATTCTACATAAGGCTGATAGGTAGGATCGCAAGTGATACGTTTGAGATTTTCTAAAATATCACTTCTTCCCATTTGTTGCAGTCCCCATAATAGATTACCAGAATAATCCAACATGACACGGGGATTACAACCTTGATGGACTAATTCAGGAATAAATTCTCCCATGCGACTATAACAATAAGCGAATGGTCCTGCGTTGTGGTTGTCTCCTTCGTTTTGGTGTTCAAACATATATTGCAAGTTGCTGATCAGTGAACCATTATATCCTGCTGGTATAGTGGGTTGGTGCATATGGAGAGCGATCGCAAATACCGCTTTTACATCTGCTAATTTGATATTTGTTGTTGGTAAAAATACAGGTTGATTATGGTTGACTACAGATATAACTTCTTTTTCCCAACCTGATATATTTGGTAAATTATCAATGATTTCGGGTAAATTTGATAGATTAGATGGTAATTTCAACATTTTCGTTTTTTCCAAAATCAGGTATAACTGTCAATTTTGCACTGATATTTAACAATGAATACCCCAAGCCATGCAATTATAAATCTGGTGATTTTTCATCAACAATTACGCACTCAGGCAAGTCCAGCTATTATCATCGGTGCAATCCTTCCTGATATTCCCATATTTGTGTTCTATTTTTTGATGAAGTTTGTTTACCGTTTACCAGAACGGCAGATTTGGTCTGAGGTTTATTATCAACCTTTTTGGCAATTTATTGTGAGTACGTTTCATTCCATTCCTCTAGCTTTGCTGGGTGTTTTAATTGCCCATTTTGGAAATTGGCAAATAATTGAGGTTGGTTTTATTAGTATGGTGTTGCACTCTTTGTTAGATTTTCCTGTTCATAATAATGATGCACATCGTCACTTTTTTCCTTTTAGTAATTATCGTTTTATTAGTCCGGTGTCTTATTGGGATGTTAAGCATTATGGGCGCATTGCTGCTTTTGTAGAAATTTTGTTGGTTTTGGGGGCAACAATTTATTTATTTCCTGGTGTTCACACTTATTGGGGTGCGGGTTTGTTGGTTGCGGTTAATGTATTTTATTGGTTTGGCTATTTTCGGTTTTACCTGAAAAGGAAAATTAATTGAATATCCCCCCAACCCCCCTGAAAAAGGGGGGCTTTTTTCTATTTCTGAAGCTCTCTTGCCTTTGTGTGCTTTGTGTCCTTTGTGGTTCTTTGTTTCATAATTTTGCGTAATTACTAAATTACTAATTTATGAAATAAACCGCAAAGTTCGCAAAGTTCGCAAAGTAGAAATTTTTTAAGTAATTACAGCTATTTTCAGGTAAATGAACCACATCTTGATTCAGGTTTCGCGCAAAGGCACAAAGGAGCAAGGGTGCAAAGTCAGAAAGAAATTAATTTAGAGTGTGGTTTAAATACATGAAAACTGCTGTAAAGTTAAGGCGTTGTGTTTCAGAGAGGTGGTATTAAGGGGGATGGAGTTATTGACAATTACTTGCGGGCAGTTCCAAAAGCTAGACGATTTCTAGAAAACAACGAATTGCTAAAGTGTTGAATTTTTGTGATGAAATTCTTGATGATGTTGGTTTGAGGTTGTTTGTTTGGTGCTGTTAGTTGTAATACTATTTCTAGTAACCAAGGGGCTAGGTTTTGACACCAAACTGCTAAATGAGATTGCCATCCAACTAATATTTCTGATCTGTCTTTTTGCAGTCCGATGATCAGGGTTTGGGCTACTTGTTGGGGTGTCATGGGGGTAACACCGCGAAATAGTTTTAAGTCGCGCACCATGTCTGTGTCTGTGAGGGTGGGAAGTAAGGCCACAACGCGGATGTTGTGTTCTGCTAGTTCCCGTCTCAACGCTTGGGTAAATCCTAAAATGGCAAATTTGGTGGCGGAATAGGTGGCCATTGTTGGTGCTGCTACTTTACCCATGAGACTGGAAACGTTAACAATTGTTCCCTCTTTTTGGCTGGCCATGCGTCGCGCTATCAAACTTGTGAGGGTGTACATTCCCAATAGGTTGACGGAAAGTTCTTCTTGCACTTGGGGAAGTTTTGTTTGCAGAAATGAGTTTTGGTATGCGATCCCGGCACAGTTAACTAACAGGTGTATCGGTCCGTGATTTTTCCAAATTTGGGCGATCGCAATATTCACGCTGACTGGTTGGGTTAAGTCTAAAGGAATGATTGTGGTTTCGGTTCCCAATTTCTCGATTTCTTGGGCGACTTCGGCTAATTTTTGGCGATCGCGTGCTACCAAGATTAACCGCTTTACTCCTTGCTGGGCTAATTCTAATGCGATCGCTCTTCCAATGCCACGAGAGGCCCCCGTAATTAGAGCAACTTTACCTTGAATATTCATCGGTTTTTACCTCCAAATTTTCCGCCTTCCCTTTCTTTTCCTATCTCTGGGTAAGACGATGAATGGTAATTCTATTCACACGAGATTTTTCTGTTACTCATCTGCAATACCCCTCTTTTGCTGACAAGGTAGAAATTTCTCGTTTTGACGATGGTTTTCTCAAAACTGAAGTTCATTGGCAGAGTGGATACAGCGCATCGGTTTTACCTCTCTTTGATCCGAGCTTTTACCAGTATGTTGCCACTACACACACTAGCAACTAAATCAAGGGATTGCAATATTTTTTAATAAGAATTTCTTAACAATTCTTTACAAGGTTATATTATATATGCGGTATTTTAGAGAGATAAGGTTTTATTAATACCATGTGATCCCTGTGTTGATTCTTTGATATTTGGAGGGAGTAGGATTTTGATAGTGATTAAACGCAGATAAATGCGTCTAGATGAAGATAATAAAATATAGAAATTTGATTATTTAATTCTTTGATGTTATTTTTAATCATGTAAATACTAAATATACATCCTACGATTATCAATAGGATGTATATAACCGTAATTAAACTTTAGTTGCTATTTTTAGTAAGATTCAAACCTTCTACTATCATAGTAAAAAGTTAGAAATACATTATCATCCACCAATATTCCTAAAATGATATCTAGGTTTTCTCGAAAATAGGGACTACCGGATTCATCATCATCTGATAAAATTGGTTCTTCTAAAATTTCTACAACAACAGCTGGCTGATTTTTATAAGGTATTTTCCTATTTTTGAGATATTCTTTCCATTTAACTAATTGTCCAACTTCAAAAGTCTCTTTTTTGAGGAAATTTTTACACGCTGTTTGTAATTGAGTTATATATTCTTCTCCATAGCTTTCTTTCTCTGTCGCAATTTCTTCTTCATCTTCGTCAAAGTTACCAGTTTGGAGAGATTGAACCAATGCACCTATTAAGTCTTGGTTGTTGTCTTTTTTTTCACTCATACGAATTATTATTTAACTCCCTATCAAGAATAAGCTAATTGAGGATTTTTTGATTGATATTGTATTTTACCACTATTTTTTAATGCAGCACGATTTATTTTTCCAGGAGTAGGAAAGATGTAATTATTGTGTTGTTTGAATTCTAAGATTAACTCTGGTAAATAGGATCTAATTCTCTTGCTGATTTTTGCTAATAACCGACTTTGACGCGATCTAATTTCTTCTTTATTTCTTACTCCCTCTACTACATAAAATGATTTAGGAGGTAATAAATTATAACTAGCGGGTACGACATCTAATAACCACCAGTTAAATAACTCACGTCTCCCTTGAGAACCTGGAAAAATGGCATAACCTTCTAGGCAATCTTCTAAAATATTTAAAATTGCTTCTACAGACTGATCATAATTAAGAACTCGAACTGCATTATCAAAAACATCTAGTGCTTCATCAAGTATTTGAAAGTTTGCTATTTCTTTCTCAATATAAAAATTACGATTTTTTGAGATAGCTTTCAATAATTCTTCGGTACTAAGCTCACTGATATGATTTTTGGTATTATTAATTGAACTAATAATTATAGCGATAATTCTACTTGCTAACAAATTAATAATACGTTTTGGTAGCAAATTTTTTGGCTGATAGTATTTTAAAGTAGGCTCTACAACTAGAGTTAAGATTAGCGTCATCCAGAGATAGCGTAGATGAGTTAATGTCTCGTTACTATCCCGCATTGATGTTAAAACTTCATTGATAGTATCATCAAGTGAAGTTCTTCCACTGGATTCTGGCTCATATAGTTCTGCATAATGTTCTAATTTTATTTTGTTAAATAAAACTTGGAGATGGAGAGGAATCTCATCTGATGAAGAATTTTGAAAATTTATGGATTTTACTTTTGCCAAGATCATAAATTTTTGCTCCTTTTATATTATCATATTAAGCATTATTATTCATATTAATACTGTATGTTCTTATGCCTGAATAGGCGGATAGGGATAATCCCAAAATACTTGTTCTAATGGTAGGTTTATATTTGGAAATTTTTCGTTAAATTGGCTAATAACTCCTTGACAACTTTGGCAGGGCTGTCTTTCAGTGTAAAGATAGATAGTTCCTTCTACATGAATATCATATAACTTTTCCAGAGTATCTGCAATTTCCGAGAATACTTTGTATTCTGAATCTGTATCCATTAAGTATCCACTATAAGGGTCAATTGTTGGCTCAAATTGGCCTCCTTCTGACTTTGGCTTGGGTTTTTGAGGAATGGGACTTTTGTTGCCTCCTTTAGCTGTTGCACCTACGCAAAAAACAACATCACCCTTGAGATTTATTTCAGCAACTGCAACATTGCTGTGAGGATATTCTCTTTTCAAGTATTTTGCTCTAATTTGAGCAGCAGATTTTCGCAACCTTTCCTTAATTGGATTTTCCTCTCCATCTTTAAAATTTTCTTCCGTATTTTTCATGTCACGATACTAACACCAGTATGAGGTGTTATTTCCCTGATAACATAAATAATAACTCACTAATTCAGCATCCACAATCAAACAGGTATCAAAATATGGTACGTTTAAAACTCTGGCAATTGATCATCCTCATCTCACCAATAGCAATCATTATTACCTTCCTCCTCATATCCGCAGGAATGCAAATTCACGCTTGGGGAATAAATTGGATTTGGGGTATATTTACCATTGTATTTGTAGGCTGGAGATGGTTATTAGTAAAATGGACAAAACCTGTTGTGAATCAAATTGAAAATGTCTTTGCTGAAGTCAGAAAAGAATTAGAATCTAGCAGCGATAATAATATAGATGTATCCACTGGAAAAGACAAAACCCAACAAATAGAAATTGCATTGCAAAAAGTCCTCAATGATGCTCAAAATGATCGTCCAATTTGGGAAGATTTGCAAACTTTCTGGCAAAGATGTCAAAATTTAGTAATTGCGATCGCTCAAATTTATAACCCAGAAGTTAAATATCCACTTTTAAATATTTACATTCCCCAAGTCTATGGACTTATTCGTGGTACTGTGGATGACATGGATAAATGGATGCAAAAATTATCCCCTGTTCTTAATCAAGTTACCGTCGGACAAACTTATCAAGCTTATGAAGTTTACCGTAAATTAGAACCATCTGCACGCAAATTTTTAAAAGCTTGGAATTTCGCTAAATGGTTTTTAAATCCTGTGGCTGCGGTAGCCAAAAAAGCCAGTGAAGGTATTGGTAATCGCGCTTCTCAAGAATTATTAATTAACCTAAATCAAGTATTAAGAGAAGCAGCTTTGCGGAACTTATGCAAACAAGCAATATCCCTTTATGCAGGAACTAAAATTGAATTACCTACCCCCACCCTACCCCAACCTAAAACCCAAACCCTGCGCGATATTCTCACCCAAGCAGAACCACCAGAAAAAGTAGAACAAAAGCCAGTTAACATTCTTATTGTCGGTAGAAATGGTGCAGGTAAAAGCAGTTTAATCAATACACTTTTTCAAAGTGAACTAGCAGCAGTTGACGTTTTACCCAGCACCGATGAAATTAAAACCTATCATTGGCAAACAGAAACCGGAGAAATTCTCAATCTTTGTGATACTCCTGGTTATGAACAAGTAAAACGCGATGATTTGCGGGATGTAGTCATTGATTATGCCACAAAAGCCGATTTATTATTATTAGTAACTCCGGCACTTGATCCCGCTTTACAAATGGATGTAGACTTTCTCCAAGACATTAAAAAAGAAGTCGCAGATGTACCCATCATTACCATTGTCACCCAAGTAGATAAATTACGTCCTATCCGTGAATGGCAACCTCCATATAATTGGCAAACGGGAAATAAACCAAAAGAGATTTCCATCAGAGAAGCGACAGAATATAGAAATGAACTGTTAGGAAGATTCTCTAATTTGGTTTTCCCAATTGTTACCATTGATGTAAAAACAGGGCGCAATGCTTGGAATATAGACGAATTATCGTTAGGATTATTATCAGAAATAGATCCTGCTAAACAATTACGCCTCACCCGCTTTTTACGCAACTTAGAAACCCGCATTACCGAATCTGCGAAGATCATTGATAATTACACCTTTCAAATGGCAACAACCCAAGGACTTACCGCACTGCTAAAAAGTCCAGTTTTGCAATTTATTTCTACCTTATCAACAGGTTCACCAACCCTTGCTTATCTGTTAGCAGAAAAAATACCCGTTGAACAATTACCGATAGTTATTGGTAAATTGCAAATCGCCTATGAACTGTTTCCCCTATTAAATACAGATAGGGAAAAATCACGCAACTTTGATTTATTATCTCTTTGGCCTTTGTTATTAGAAAATTCTGGTACACCAGATAGTAATGCTTGGGCATTTGGTCATGCTTTAATAGAATATTGGACTCAGAATTTAACCATTGAACAAATGCAAGAAAGATTTAATTATTACATCAGGAGTCAAGAGTCGTAGGGGCGAAGCATTCGGAAAATAGCCTTTTCATAAAATTGATAATTGGTCGCCCGAATGCTTCGCCCGTACAGGTGTCAGAATTAAGTTTTATCTCGTTATCTCGTTCCCAGTCTCTGACTGGGAATGCCATCCTAGAGTCTCTGACTCTAATTTAACAAAAGGCAGAGCCTTCTAAAATTCATTCCCAGACAGAGTATGATAACGAGAAAACGAGAAAAGAATTAAAATATAAAATCTAAAGCTTGCTTGATAATCAATTCTTGATCTATCATATTTTGTAAAGTTAATCCATCATAAATTCCCCCAAAAGCTTCTAAAGCAGCATTATCTAAAGCTCGATCATAAGCTTGTAACAAAATCTCCTCTAGTTCTTCTTTATGCAAATAATAACCTCCAGCTTTGCGACGTTTGTTAACTCTAATAATTGCATCCGTCGCATTACGAATAGAAACATCCCAGGAATTAGTTGTGCGTTTTTCTGAATGTTGTTTAATTAAGTGAACTAACAAAATGACACAATAACTATAAATCTTATTAATTTTATCTTCTTTGCTCATTTCCTCTAATTCATCTATTAAATTTAGGGCAGCTTCTAAGTTGCCTGTAATAACTAATTCTCTGAGTTCTAATAATTCTTCCATAAATCACTGTGACATTACTAATAAATTGCTAATAAAATTAATAACTGCTCTATTATATCTCGTTATCTCGTTCCCAGTCAGAGACTGGGAATGCCATCCTAGAGTCTCTGACTCTAATTTAACAAAAGGCAGAGCCTTCTAAAATTCATTCCCATACAGAGTATGGTAACGAGAAGAAACGAGAATAATACTTACAAAAAAAATTAATAATCTAATCATATTCCGGCTCAAGCTGTGCCACCGTCACTGCATTAAAAGCAAAAGCAAAAACCAAAGGCATGGGACACTTAAAAACAAAGGTATAAATCACAGATAAAATGGTAATAACTACAGCCGTTATTGACCAAAATAACTCATCATTTGTTAAACCATTTTCTTCTTTAATTAATCTTAAAACATGAACCGGAATTGGTTCTGGCATGACTCCCCCAGGAGGAAACGCCCAATAATTACCACGACGTTCCATAAATAAATCTGTCCAGCCGTTTTCCATACACCAAGCTTCGATCCATTCGATAGAATAATGATTGATCATGAACATACAAATTCCATTTTTCAGTTTGAGTCGTCAATGAATATAGATTGAACAGAGATTCCTAACCAGCTAACAGATAGCTATAGAATTAACCTTAATGCCATAATAGTTAAATTAATCGAAAATTTGAGTGCAGCAATTAATGTTGCTGCTCTTAGTCAAAAGACTAGCAGGGAATAGAGATGGTTGGCAACAAAAGATAATAAACTTTACTTGAATTAATGAATATCAATAAATGTAAATTAAAAGATGAGTATTAGCTAACTTCTTCAGGAAGAATTGATTTATCAAACTTTCGAGAGAATTTAAAGACTCTTTCCCAGAAGACAAGAAAATCACATTAAAAAATATTAAGCAAAACCTATATCCTTCTCAAGATAATGAGGTAAACTGAAACACATGAAACATTACAATTAGTTAAGAAGTTAAGAAATGATGTATTTGCGAAAAGGTTTACCATTGCTTTTAGCGGTTATGATCTGGTGTGTAGCATTTCCAGCCATAGCGGTGGACTGGACTCATCCCCTATCATTTAGTAATGCAGAGTTGGGAAGACATGACTTTTCAGGACAAAATTTACAAGCTGCGGAGTTTTCTAACGCTAACTTAGAAATGGCTAATTTTACTGGTGCTGACTTGCGGGGAGCGGTTTTGAGTGCTTCCGTGATGACACAAGCAAATTTACATGGAGCAGATTTAACCAATGCGATGGTTAATGAAGTAAAATTAAATGGGGCTGATTTAAGTGATGCCGTTTTGTTAGAAGCTATTTTGCTGCGTTCCGTTTTTACTGATGTTAACATCGAAGGTGCAGACTTTAGTGATGCAATTTTAGATAGAGCGCAAATTAAAGAGCTATGTCAAAAAGCTAGTGGTGTCAATTCTCAAACTGGTGTTAAAACTCGTGAGTCGTTAGGATGTCGATAAAGCGTATTGGTATAATTGGTGGTGGACAACTGGCCTGGATGATGGGGGATAGTTCCAAAAAACTAGGATTAGAATTAATAGTACAAACTCCTAGCAAAAATGATCCCGCTGTATCTATTGCGAAGGATACCATTTTGGCCGCAGTTGATGATGCAGCAGCCACGGAAATTTTAGCTACAAAATGCGATGTCATCACCTTTGAAAATGAATTTGTTAACTTAGATGCTTTATCTTTGTTAGCGAAGAAAGGTGTTTGTTTCCGTCCCAGGTTAGCTGCTTTATCTCCTTTATTAGATAAATATCATCAACGTTGCTATTTTCAGGATTTAAAATTACCAGTTCCCCATTTTTTCGCTGTCGAAAAATCAGAAATTTCTGAAAATATAGCTTCAAATATAGCTTCAAAAATAGAATATTTAGGGTTTCCTGTTGTTCTCAAAGCCAGACGACATGGTTATGATGGACAGGGAACTTTTATTATCCATGATTTGGCTACTTTGTCAAAAGTAGTTAATGCCAGTAATACACAATTCTTAGTAGAAGCTTTTGTCCCTTTTACCAAAGAATTAGCTATAATTGCAGCGCGTTCTGTGACTGGGGAAATAGTCACTTATCCAGTGGTGGAAACCCAACAAGAACAACAAGTTTGTCGTCGAGTTATCGCACCAGCGGATATTACTTTTGAGCAAGCAGCAGAAGTTAATGCGATCGCTCATACAATATTAAATAGTTTAGATGTAGTCGGCGTGTTTGGCATTGAGTTATTTATCACCGCTGATGGTAAAATACTCATTAACGAAATTGCACCCAGAACTCATAACTCTGGTCATTTTTCCATAGATGCTTGTACAACTTCCCAGTTTGAACAACACCTGAGAGCAGTTGCTGGGTTATCTTTGAATGATACAAGTTTACATTGTGCTGGTGCTGTGATGGTTAACCTGCTAGGGTATGAAAAATCATACAGCGATTATGTACAGCAAAGACAAGAATTAGCAAATATTCCCCATGCTTACCTGCACTGGTACAGTAAAACCGAATCTCGTCCCGGTCGTAAACTTGGACATATCACAGTATTATTAGAACAGCAAAACCGAGATGCTATAGAGTCCATCATTCAGAAGATAGAATCTATTTGGTATCCTGTTTAAATTGGTGACTAGGGACTGGGGACACTTCGACAAGCTCAGTGCATGGCTGGGGACTGGGGACTGGGAATAGAGTAAAATAACCACCCATAACTGACAACTAAAAAATTTTTTCATTACCCTCTACACAAATCGGTTTTCACAGTTATAATGAATTAGTTACACTACGACGTTGGTGACTGCCCTCAAGTTTTTTGATCTATGTCTTTAACGAAAAGGGAACCAATTCGTTCTTGTGGCAGTAAACCGAGCTTGCACTCGGAAACTTTAAACAAGCAACACCCGTTCCCACCTGGTTTACCCAGGTCATAAACTTAGGTAAAACGGCGTTGTGGTGAACTTAAACAGTTTTTAAAAACTAAAAACATTTCCGATCCCCAACTTATTCAAGAAGTCGGGGATCTTATTATTTATTATTATCATAACGGGCAAGATGCCCGTACCACAAGATTTTTACCACAAGATTTTTATTTTACTCACCTGCTGGGTTTTTTCTTTCTGCTATTCTCAACTTAGCAGAACGAGAACGCGGGTTATTTTTTATTTCCTCTTCTGTTGCAATAATCGGTTTTTTAGTTAAAACTCTTAATAACTCCGAGTTTCTTAAACCGTGTTTAACTATTCTATCCTCTAAACTGTGAAAACTGATAATGGCAATTTTACCACCAGTAACCAGCGCGTGAGGTGCTTTTTCTATCAAAGTTTCCAATACTTTTAACTCATCATTAACCGCAATTCTTAAAGATTGAAAAACGCGAGTTGCAGGATGTATTCTTCCATGTCGATATTTAGGAGGAACAGAATAAAAAATTGCATCTGCTAATTCTGTAGTAGTTTGAAAAGGACGCTTTTCGATAATTCTCTTCGCTATTTTCCTAGAAAGTCTTTCTTCACCATATTTAAAAAATATATCCGCTAATTCTTGTTCATCCCATTCATTAATTATATCAGCAGCAGTTAAAGACTGTTGTTGATTCATTCGCATATCTAAATTAGCAGTATTTCTAAAACTAAAACCCCTTTCTGGGTTATCCAAATGATAGGAACTCACGCCCAAATCTGCTAAAATGCCATCATAAGTGTTTGCAGGAAATTGAAAATTAGCAAAATTGCTATGAATAAAATTCACCCTATTTCCAAACTCTGCTAAATTCTCCTGTGCAGCTTTTAAAGCATCCAAATCTTGATCAACTGCGGTAATTTTTGTGTTTTCAGCACTTTCTAATATTAACCGACTGTGGCCACCACCACCGACAGTTAAATCTAAATAATTTCCACCTGGTTGAATATTTAAACCTGTAATTACTTCCTGACTTAAAACAGGAATATGGGAAAAAGTAAATTCATCTAAATCTATGGGGGTTTGTAAATCTGATGTATTCATTAATTTATTAAAGTGATGATTATTATTTGACGTAAAATCATTAATAATTAAACGCAGATAATTTAATTCTCCTAAGAAGCCAGTTTAGTGTTAATAAAACTAAAAATCCTTTCTAATTCTAATAAACCAGCTAGTTCTGCTTTTTCATCAGAATTTAGTAAATTTTCTTTATTCTTTTCTAAAAGTTCTTCTAAACGAACTTGTAAATCTTCTGTAAAAGAAAAAGGACGAAATTGATCTGCAAGATTCAGGTTTATTCCATTGGGTAGCCAAGATGAAGGATTTTTCATTAATTCTTGCATAAATTATGTCCCACCTTGATGTTTTTATTTCGCGTAGGCAGATTTGTTTTGATTGACAATCTCATTCTAACGTAAAACTACCGTATTTATCAATAATTTTATCAACATCTTCCATAATCTTAATAGTCTCCGACATGATAGTTAGTAGGGTGCGTTAGTGATAACGTAACGCACCAACTTGAGTTATAAAAATTTTCTGAATAAACCCATCAAATTGTATCACCACCTGATTTATTCATCCAATGTCTATTTATTATTTTGCTTTGTAATTGCTTGTTTTACCGCCTCGATATCTAACTCAAGTATACGCGCAATTTGTTCTAGATTTAGCCCCTCATTTAACAGTTTAGGAATAGTTTTTAACTTAGTTTCCAACTCTGTTTCTTCTTTTACTTCTTGATAAAATCGGGTTTGTTGCCATTCTGTTAATCCAAACATTGCTTCTAACTCCTGACGGCTATAGGATGAGAATTTGTAAACTAACATTCTTTCTACTAATTCTAAAAGATTTCGACCCTTGGCCGCATCTGCTTTATTCACCAAATTGATTAAACTTTTTGCTTGTTGGATAGCTTCCTCTTCAGGAGCAACTACTAATTTAATAATTTCTAAACCTATTGAAGATGATGTATCAACTATTTCATCTAAATAAATGACATGGATTAGTCCAGCAGTGAGTAAACTTTGATATGCTAAAGGTATTCCCGGATCAAGATCCCGATTTGCCCATAATACAACTGCTTGCCATGTTCTTTGAGGTTTATATTGGTTTAAGTAAAGAAACGTTTCGGTAATTAATCGCCAGTATAAATTATCATCACTTTGGAATTGTACTTCTACAAAATAAATCGGATCTTGTGGATATTCTGATTTGGGTAAAAATAAGCCATCTATTCGTCGCGCTAATTCTTTGATTTCCACAGAGGAAAATTCGTAGTGTAAAGCTAGTGTAGGTGACTGTTCTAGTAGTTCAAATAAAACACTAGGCATATTTTGCAGTAATGTGTAAAATATCGTGTGCAATTTGTCCAAAAATACTTCTTAAAAAAGGATTAGTTTTTGGTAACTTAAAAGCTGCCGTTTCCCGTGAAAAAGTCTGCACATTACCAGTATTACATCTTGCTGCAAACAAACCATAACAAATAGTTTGAGCATACATATCCGCAAACTGTTCACCAGTTAAACCCTTAATTAACACCCGTTCAAAAGATTCTAACTGTTGACGTAACATACCCCCCTGATCATCATCATTTAACGCCGTCTTAATTGCATCCCTAATTAATTGAGCTAAACCAGCCATCCGTTTAGCTAAATCCTTCGGTGTAGTAATTTGGGGAACTTTAGTTAATAGAAACTGCCGGAAAAGTTGCTCAACTTCATTAATACCATGATCATCAATTTTAATTGTTTTTCTTTTATAAATACTTCCCAAAGAAGCAGATAACCTTAACTCACCTTGGACATACCAACGAAATTCTAAATAATCAGTTAAAATCAAATTACCTAAAGCATCAAAATAACGTGCCATTTGGGAAGTTTTCACAACCTTATTCAGAGAAACGCCAATATCCTTAGCCTCAATATGACCAACTTCCAAAACACCGTTTTTTACCACAAAATCAGGCGCACCGCAAGCAATACGTTTAGGTTCATTAATAGCTTGAATCCCCGAATCCAAAGACTCAATTAACTTCTTCAAAGCAGGACGATAACTATGCTCAGTAGCATTTTGAGATTGATAAACCTGACTAACTTCTTGAATATAAACCTGTAAATAATTCATAATAAAAACTCTTGCTTCTCTCTCTGCGACTCTGCGCCTCTGCGTGAGCCATAAAAATTAATTAGCCCAACGATAAAATAAATATATCTCAAACCCAGCAAAACCACCCAAACCTTAATAAAACTTAGACACAAACAACACCACCCGTCAAAAATTCCCCCCACCCCACAACCAAAGAGAAAATAAAAAAACCAGACTCACAATCCCTTGAATCGCCAGATCCCTATAATAATTGAAGAAGCAAGACAAAATAAAACATCAAGTACAACTCCAAACCTGCTATCCTGACAAGCTGAAAATTAGCAGATGCAGTAAATTGTATCTGGTTAGCATCTTGGTGGTTCAATACAAACTGTTGACAACGGGAGAACACCACATCTATGAGTAGAATAGAAACCCGCACTGAACCAATGGTGCTAAACATGGGTCCTCACCACCCTTCAATGCACGGGGTTCTGAGATTAATTATGACCTTAGACGGTGAAGATGTCGTTGACTGTGAACCAGTCATTGGTTATCTACACCGGGGGATGGAAAAAATAGCTGAAAACCGTTCCACCGTTATGTATGTTCCCTATGTTAGCCGTTGGGACTACGCAGCGGGGATGTTTAACGAAGCGGTGACAGTCAATGCACCAGAAAAATTAGCAGGTATTACAGTTCCCAAACGCGCTAGTTACATCCGTGTAATTATGCTGGAACTAAACCGCATCGCTAACCACTTATTATGGTTTGGTCCCTTCCTTGCAGACGTAGGCGCTCAAACTCCCTTCTTCTACCAATTCCGGGAACGGGAAATGATTTATGATCTGTGGGAAGCGGCTACAGGTTATCGCATGGTAAATAACAACTATTTCCGTGTGGGTGGTGTAGCTGTTGATTTACCTTATGGTTGGGTAGATAAGTGTGAAGAGTTCTGTGATTACTTCCTCCCCAAAGTTGACGAATATGAACGCTTAGTTACCAATAACCCTATTTTCCGCCGTCGTATCGAAGGTATTGGGACTATTACCCGTGAAGAAGCGATTAACTGGGGTCTTTCTGGTCCAATGTTACGCGGTTCTGGGGTGAAGTGGGATTTGCGGAAAGTTGACCATTATGAATGTTACGATGATTTCGACTGGGATGTACAGTGGGAAACCGTAGGTGATTGTCTCGCTCGTTACATGGTGCGGATGCGGGAAATGCGGGAATCTGTAAAAATCATCAAACAAGCTATCAAAGGTTTACCCGGTGGTCCCTATGAAAACCTGGAAGCTAAACGAATGATGGCTGGTCCAAAGTCAGAATGGGATGCGTTTGATTATCAGTATGTTGCTAAAAAAGTTGCTCCCACCTTCAAAATTCCCTCTGGTGAAATTTACTCCCGTGTAGAAAGCGGTAAAGGTGAACTGGGAATTTATTTGGTAGGTGATAATAATGTCTTCCCCTGGCGGTGGAAAATTCGCCCCGCAGACTTCAATAACCTGCAAATTCTCCCCTCTTTGTTACGTGGTGTGAAGGTAGCAGATGTTGTGGTTATTCTCGGTAGTATTGACGTAATTATGGGTTCTGTGGATAGATAAGCTTTCCCATTACGTCATAGATAGTTTGATATTTATTTTATATATAGAGGTGTGTTTTATTGCATCTCTATATTTTTTTATCTATATTTTTTTATCTCTAAATATTAAGAAATTTAAAGTTTTACAAAAAATAATAACTTAACATTTCAAATAATGAAAAAATGTTTTGTTTCTTAATAAATTTTCATTTTTCAACAAAAATATTTGTTGATTTTAATGTTTTGCAAAAAATATCTAAGTAGGAGAATTTATGATTATAAAAATTCTTGAATTTGTAAATTAATTATTTTCTCTCAACTTGCTGATAAGCTACTATATAAATCAACACAATTTTTATGTAGTTTTTACCTGAAACCTGTGCAAATTCATTCTCAAGCTCAATTTGAAAGTATTCAAAATCAACATCAGCACCAACAACATATTGAAAAAGGTTTACAAACTCTACTGGATCGTCTGATAAAAAAGATTAATCGAGATAATTTAATCCGCAAAACCATACATCAAATTAGAGAAGCTTTACAGGTTGACCGCGTAGTTATTTATTACTTCTACGAGCAATGGCACGGTCAAGTAACATTTGAATCTTTAATTTCAAAAAAATTATCAATTTTAGGTTCAAAGGGAGCAGATAATTGCTTTAATAATGAATATGCGACCTTGTATTTAGATGGAAGAATCAGAGCGATCGCTGATATTGAATTAGAACCTATTCATCCTTGTCATCAAGATTTTCTGCGTAGTATCCAAGTACGTGCTAACTTAGTTGTACCAATTGTTATCCCTAGAGGTTTATGGGGTTTGCTGGTAGCTCATCAATGCCATAATTCTCGTGTATGGTCAAAAGCAGATATTGAAATTATGCAAAAAGGGGCGCAAACTTTAGCAACAAACTCTAAGATTTTAGAGAGTTAAAGAAAGTTAAATTTTTGATTTTTTATGGATTCTAACCCCGCATTGTATCAAACTATAGCCAGTCACATTCTCACCAGTCCCCAAAAACGCATTACCTTTGCTGAGTACATGGACATGGTGTTATATCACCCAGACCAAGGCTATTATTCCAGTAATGCAGTTAACATAGGTTTTCAAGGTGGTGATTTTTTTACCTCATCGAGTTTATGTGATGATTTTGGTGAATTACTGGCTGTTCAATTTTACCAAATGTGGGAAAATTTAGATAGACCAAAATCTTTTGATCTGGTAGAAATGGGAGCAGGAATAGGTGTTTTAGCTTCCCAAATTCTCAATTATCTAAAAATTAATTATTCAGACTTTTTTGATGTCATAGAATATATTATTATTGAGAAATCACCCAGTTTAAGACAGGAACAACAACAAAAATTACAGGAATTTTCTGTGCGCTGGTTAAACTTAGAAGAAATCACACCTAACTCAATCATAGGTTGCTTTTTTTCTAATGAATTAATTGATGCTTTTCCTGTGCATCAGTTCACCATAGCAGAGGGAAAACTGCAAGAAATTTATGTAACTACATCCCAAGACCTAACCCCCCAACCGCCTTCCCTACAAGAGAAGGGGGATAACAATAATTTCCCTCATCTTGTAGGAGAGGGGTTAGGGAAAAAGTCAAATATTGAATTTATCGAAGTTGTTGGGGAAGCATCCACACCGCAGTTAGCAGAATATTTGCAGTTAGTGGGGATTGACATCAGCCAAAATGCTTATGAAGAAGGTTATCGCAGTGAAATTAATTTAGCCGCTTTGGACTGGTTGAGTATAGTGGCTGACTGCTTGCAACGCGGGTATGTGCTAACAATTGATTATGGCTACCCTGCAAGTCGTTATTTTCATCCCAGGCGATCGCAAGGAACTCTACAGTGCTACTACCAACACCGACATCATAATAACCCATACATCAACATTGGAAAACAAGATATTACCGCCCATGTTGACTTTACAGCTTTAGAAAGATGGGGAAAAAGATGCGGTTTAAATCAAGTGGGTTGGACACAACAAGGTTTATTTTTGATGGCTTTAGGTTTAGGAGAAAGAATAGCCGCCCTTTCCTATCAACAACAGTCTATTTCACAACTACTCAAACGCCGGGAAGCACTACACCAACTCATCTCCCCAGAAGGACTAGGTAACTTTGGGGTTCTCGTGCAAAGCAAAGGATTGACAGAAACAGAAACTAGGCGATCGCTCCAAGGACTAACTATACCAGAGTAGAGGGGATTGGTGATTCAATTTTGGATTTTGGATTTTGGATTTTGGATTGTTTTTCTTAACTCCAATCTAAAATCTAAAATCTAAAATTATCCTGACTCCTGACATTAAAACTATATTTGGTGAATCCTGATATCCGTCTTTCTTGGACTAGGATAACAGTGATTACTTCAAGTTAAAAACCTTGGCAAAGAAACAACTATGAATACTCATGATCTGATTGTCTTAGTAACCCTACTTAGCCCCGGCATCCTACTATCAGTTGTAATTATGGCAACTTTCGCCGCCGGAGGCTAATTTCTGGGGACTGGTGACTGGTGACTGGGGACTGGGGACTGGGGATTGGTGACTGGGGACTGGGGACTGGTGACTGGTGACTGGTGACTGGTGACTGGTGACTGGTGACTGGGAAGATAAATAACCCAATTACCAATTACCAATTACCAATTACCAATTACCAATTACCAATTACCAATCACCAATTACCAATCACCAATTCCCTTTTTACTTACGATTTACCAAAGGAACGTGAAACATGAAGGTGGCATTTCTGGGAACTGGATTGATGGGACTACCGATGGCTCAAAGGTTATTAGCTGCCAATATAGAGCTAATTGCCTACAACCGCACCCCAGAAAAATTAGCACCATTACAAGCAGCAGGGGCAGCAATTGCCACAAAACCCCGTGAAGCAATTCGTTCTGCTGAGTGTATAATTCTTATGCTATCTAACGCCGCAGCTATTTATCATGTCTTGCTCACAGATACTTCTTGGCATACTTTATCAGGACGCAGCATCATTCAAATGGGGACAACTACTCCCCAAGAAAGCCAAGAAATCAGAAATGCGGTAGTTGCGGCTGGTGGTGAATACATAGAAGCGCCTGTACTCGGTAGTATCCCAGAAGCGGAAACTGGCAAATTAATTGTCATGGTGGGTGGTGAAGAAGAACAATATCAACGCCATGTCAAATTACTATCAAATTTTGGACCCGATCCTGTATACATTGGACCTGTAGGATCAGCAGCATCCCTGACTTTAGCACTCAATCAACTCATTGCTTCCCTCACTACTAGCTTTGCCCTGAGTCTGGCTTTTGTCCAGTTGCAAGGCATTGATGTAGAATTATTTATGCGAGTCCTGCGGGACAGTAAACTTTATGCGCCTATCTTTGATCAAAATCTAAACCGGATGTTAGATGGCAATTATTCCAAAGCCAACTTACCCACCAAACAATTGATCAAAGAAATAGATTTATTTATCTCTGAAGCTAAATCCCTTGGTTTGAATCTCAGCAGTATTGAGGGTGTAAAACACATCTTACAGTCAGCAATGAAAATGTCCTATCCAGAAGATGATTATTCTTCTGTTTTCCCCGCTATTCGAGAATGGGGTGAAGCCAGCGGAGAGTAGGGGACAGGTGACAGGTGACAGGTGACAGGGTTAAGATGAATAACCCAATTACCAATTACCAATTACCAATTACCAATTACCAATCACCAATCACCTTAAAATGGAATGTCGTCTGGATCGGGTTCTGCTTCTGTCGTGGGTTGATAGGATGGAGGTTGAGAACTTACAGGTTGATAGGTAGGCTCTGGGGTGGTTGGTTGGGGTGCGGGATTTGTAAATGTTGTAGTTGGAGTTTGTGCAGGTCTGCTTGATTGATGATTGACAATCTCTAGGGGACGTTGTGCTGCTGGTTGATCCGTTGGTACACCTTTGCTTAAAGCATGAATCCGTTGTACTGTCAACTCAGCACGTTTTTCTTTAAATCCTTCGGGACGCTCAAAAGTATTCATCCCTAAGCGTCCTTCGATGATCACGCGATCGCCTGGATGATAATTTTGATGAATGTCTTTGGCTAAGTTACCCCAACTTACCACTTTTAACGGATGTGAGGGATCATCTGGCCGCAACCCCGCTACATGAACTATCATTTCTGTGATTTCCAAACCGTCGGGTGTGTGTCGCAGTTGGGGAGCATCATAAATTTCTGCCATTAAAATACAACTGTTCATAGTATTTCCTCCTATTAACTCAAACTTTACAATATTCGGGAAATTAATGATCTCAATTTAGCTTAACAGCCAAATTACACATAGCAGAAGTCAGGAGTCAGGAAAAACCCTCTTTTAATGGGAGTTTCATGAATGCCTTATGCCAGACTGGGCTAACGATTGAGGCCAGAACAGACTTGAGAGGTGCTAATTTAAGTAAGGCAAATTTGTTCAAAGCAGAAATGAGTAGCACAAATATCATGGGTGCAAATTTGCGTGAAGCTGTAATGCCTGATGGCACAGTTCAATATTAGGTGACTGGTGACTGGTGACTGGTGACTGGTGACTGGTGACTGGGGAAGAAAATTTTAGATTTTAGATTTTAGATTTTAGATTGGAGATCACAAAAACAATCCAAAATCCAAAATCCAAAATAAAAAACTCCTGCCTCCTGCCTCCTGAATATTATTCCCCTGTAATAGAGAGTTCACTTACCCAAATTCTCGGACAAACTCCCCCTGGTGTTAATTCCGCTTCCTTCTCTACATAAACAATAGATTTTAACAACTCCAGAAAATCACCTGCTACCGTTGCTGATTCAACACTAATTTTCTCACCTTTATTCACTAACCAACCATCAAAAGGCAAAGAAAACGAACCTTGTAAAGCTTTAACACCTGCATGGAGAGCTTGTAAATCATCAATTAAAATCACATTTTCCGCAGTTTCTAAACTTAATTCTTTTTCTGGTGTACCAGCGCCAAAAACATGATAAAAATTGGGACTAACGCTCACCTTTGCACCAATACTAGCATTACCTGTAGGTTGAGCATTTAACCGTTTTGCAGTTCCCGCACTATGTAAAAAGCTGGTTAACACACCTTTTTCTATTAACTTTACTTGACGGGTTGGTGTACCTTCACCATCAAAACTTTCCGCACCCACATTGGCAGGATGTAAAGCATCATCATAAACTGAAAGTAAAGGTGAAGCAATTTCTTTACCGATATCTTCAGCTTTGGATAAACTTTGATTATCCAGAATATTTTGGGCATTAAATAAATTAGAAAATGCACCCAATAAACTCAAGAAAGCTTCCGCAGAAAAAACCACTTGATATTTACCAGTTTTGATTTTTTCATAATGCAAATGACTGATAGTTTTATCTGCTGTTTCTTTGATACAACCAGCAATATCTAAATCAGCTAAATTTTCCTTAACTCGATATGCTCCTGCACTGCGGGGTTTTTTCCCTTCTTCCTCGGTTTTACTATACAGATAAACTGAAGCCAAAGAATGAGATTCCGTTCTTAAAGCACCATCACTATTAAGATAAAAACGGTCAATATCTCTTTGTGCTAAACCATTATAAGGTACTCCTGTAATGGCAGGATGAGCAGCTAAAAGTTCTTTTTCTGCTACTAATAGTTTTTCAATTAGTTCAGAAACAGGTGCTTGGGGTGCTTTTTCTTTAGGATTGTATTCAATGGGAATTGTTGCTTGTGGACTAAAATCAGGAACGTTTTCTTTCACTCCAAAAAAACTTGCTTCGTAGGCAGTTTGTAAAGCTAATTCTAATCCTTTGGGATCTACATCTGTGGTACTGGTGACACCCATTGTATTTTCTTCATTCCAAACTCGAACTGTGACACCAGAACGGTTGGAAGCTTTCACTTGTTTGGGTTCTCCTTGGTCAACTTGCACGCTGGTATCGTCTACAGTTGAACCGTAAATGTCAAATTTTTTAATGCCTAGTTTTTGGGCGTTTTCTTGGGCGTATTTAGCGATTTCTTGAATGTTAGACATGATGCAATTTTGGATTTTAGATTTTATATTTTTGAACGCAGATGAACGCAGATAAACGCAGATGATATGGTTTATCTGTTTTCATCGAAATGACTTTTATTTGTTGTTTTATCTGCCGCCGACGGTGATGGAATCAACTTTAATATGTGGTTGTCCTACTGTGGTGTAAATGCTGCCACTAACAGAACCACAAAAACCAGGTGCTAGTTCTAAATCTTTGGAACATAAGGAAATTTTGTTCATGATTTCTTTTGCTTCGCCGATGAGGGTAGCACCTTTTAATGGTTTGGTAATTTTGCCGTTTTCTATTAAATAAGCTTCGTCAACGCTAAAGTTAAATTGACCGGTTGCGCCTACACTTCCACCACCCATTTTTTTACAGTAAATACCTTTATCAATGGAAGCAAATAAATCTTCGTTGCTGTATTCGCCGGTATCAATATATGTGTTTCTCATCCGACTTGCAGCAGCAAAGGTGTAATTTTGACGGCGACCACTGCCTGTTCTGGGGTGTCCAGTTCTTACTGAACCAGTTCTGTCAGCTAGGAAGTTTTTGAGAACGCCTTTTTCTATTAATAATGTTCTTTGGGCGGGCATTCCTTCGTCATCCATATCAATTGTGCCGAAGGCGTTGTCAGAACGTCCTTCATCCCAAGCTGTTAAACTTTCATGGGCGATTTTTTCGCCTTTTTTATCTGCAAATGGTGTGGTTTTGCGTTCTATTTGGGTGGTTTCTAATAGGTGTCCGCAAGCTTCATGGAATATTACTCCCCCAAAATGATTGGCCATGATAATGGGGTAATTTCCTGATTCTACGTAATCTGCATATAGCATTTTACCCGCAGATTCGGCAATTTGTTCGGAAGCTTGTTGATAATCCCAGGTTTTCAGGAAGTTGGGGTCACTGGTGTTTCCTGAACGTTCACCGATGGAAGCACGGTTGGCACCATCAGCACACAGAATATTAAAGCCGACGGACTGGGTGAGGCGAATATCACGGGCAAATGTGCCATCACTGGCAGCAATTAATACTTCTTGCCAGTCACGGAAGTAAGTAGCGCGGCGAGACTGAACGTGGGTAGCTTTTTTGTTGAGTTGGGTAGTACCATCAAGAAGGATTTCTCCCATTTCGCGGATGGAACTGCATAAGGGGAGCCAGCCATCTTTACCGCGTTTGGTGGCGTAGTCTCTCAATAATTCTAGGTTGATTTCGGGGATGAAAGCAGTTGGTCCTGGCAGTTGTAATCCCAGGATGGAAAGACCTTTTTCTAAGGCTGCTTTTAGTCCAGCAAATGTCAGGTTATTGGTGCTAACGTAACAGTCGGCTTTGCCTCGAAATACTCTCACTCCTGCACCACTGGCTAAACTGGGTGAGATGCTGGTGATGGTGTCGTCTTCTGCTAAACAACTAATGTAGTTACGACGTTCTAAGAAAAATTCTACAAAATCTGCACCAGCAGTGCGTCCTAGTCCCAAAAGGGTGGCCAGGGGCGCTTCCCAGGTGTCGTCGAAGCGTTCTGTTGTTGATGAATACTGTAAACTGGGGAGTTGATTGGAAAGAAGTAGGGTATTTGTAAGCATGAATGGCCTCGTCTGCTGGCTTTTTGACTGAAAATATCCTGGTGTGTTTAGTCTAACAAATCCATCAAAGTCACTGTGGGCATTTAGGCTGTAGAGGTTTCCTCACTTTATTATCTTGGTTTTTTTTCTCACGCAGAGGCGCAGAGTCGCAGAGAGGTATAAGTAAGAGGTATAAGTAAGAGGTACAAGTAATTTGTATGGGATTTGGGAAAAAAAAGATTTCTATCAATAAGGGTGGGTGTTTTCTCAAGATTATTGAGAATGATGTCAATAATTTAACGAGTTTTGGTAATTTCAGCTAGGGGGTTGACAGTTGTTCTGAGTTTTGCTATATTTTTATTATATCTAGAAATCTGTCCGCGCCATATATAACAGGTTTTAGATAACAGGTTTTGAAGTGTTGAAGTTAAGATTCGCAGGATTTAAGAATTTGCATACTGGAATTTTCTGTAATTTTCTATAGTTTGATGAGAATTTGGTAAGATGAGAGAATAAATTAGGATTTTGGTTTTTTGATGGTTTGAGGTTAGAAGCGATGACTCAGGAATTGATAGACCTCAGAAATAATATTTTACAAGGACGTTACGCAGAAGCTTTAGAAATTGTAGATGAATTGGCAGGAATGAGTAAACAAGCTATTCTGCGAAATATCCAATCTTATTTAAAAATTTTATTGATTCATTTGATTAAAAATCAAGTGGAACAGAGATTAACTGCATCTTGGGTTGCTTCTATTCGTAATGCTATTAGAGAAATTAAAAAGATAAATTTGAAGGATAATAAAAAATCCTATTATGTGAATGAAGATGAATGGACTAATTTAATTGAGGAAGAAGTAATTGAGGATGCGATAGTTGACGCTAGTTTTGAGGTAACGAACGGTAAATACAGTCGTTCGCAGCTTGCAGGAGTTATAGATAAAGATGAAATTTTAGCTACTGCAAATAAATTGTTGTCTTTAACTTATGTTTATTCTGCTAAGGAGTTACCAGCAATTATGGATGATTATATCGCTCAGTTGGTTGGTGGAGATGATTGGCAGTAAAATTGATTAATGATTCTTATTATTATAAGAAATAAAAAAAATGGGATTTTGTCTGAATCAGGATGTCCAAGATTTGAGGATGTACAAGATGAGATTTTATGTATTGTTTTTGGGGATTCTTGAATGTGGGTGGAAATTAAGATGTTGAAGATTGAAAAATTTACTATATATGCGCCCACATATTTCCACTTCTAACATAAGTCTACTGTAAATTTTTGGCATTGTCAAGTCTTAAAACAAAAAAAATCACAAAAATCCTGAAAATGGGGATTTTGAGATTTCATGCAGTGGGAAAAAGAGCGATCGCCAAATTATAAATCATCAAAATTACTGTAAATTCTGTGAATCCTGTAATCCTGGATATCCTGATTTTGACAATTTGATCACATTTATATCACTGCTAAATTTTCAATGCTTTTTCTGCTTGGAAATGCAGCAACAACCCATATTCCAAACCTTCTACTACAGCTTGATAAGAAGCTTCTAAAATATTAGCAGAAACTCCGATAGTTGTCCAGCGTTGTTGACCATTTCCCGACTCAACCAAAGCGCGTGTTTTTGCAGATGTTCCTCTATTTCCGTTGAGTATTCTTACCTTATAATCAGTCAATTCAAAATCGGCAATTTGTGGATAAAAATTCATCAAAGCTTTGCGTAAAGCAGCATCCAAAGCTGCAACAGGACCATTACCTTCTGCTGCTTCCAGAATATTTTGACCATTCACAGCTACTTTAATTGTAGCTAAAGAATTGGTGCTTTTTTTCCCTTCCACCAAATCACAATTAACATGAAAACCTTGAACTTCAAAAAACTCCTGTCTTAGTCCTAAAGCTGTATACATTAATAGAGCAAAACTAGCTTCCGCAGCTTCAAATTGATAACCTTCACTTTCCAAGTCTTTCATGCGTTGAAGAATGTGTTTAGTTTGGGGATCGTTTTTATCTAATTCTATTCCCAAAGTTCGAGCTTTAGCTAAAACATTGCTTAAACCAGACTGTTCAGAAATGACAATGCGACGACGATTTCCTACCTGTTCAGGTGTAATATGTTCATAAGTTAAAGGATTACGTTCCACCGCAGAAACATGAATCCCTCCTTTGTGAGCAAAAGCTGAACGTCCTACATAGGGTGCATGATCATCAGGTGCGAGATTGACAACTTCACTAACAAAACGACTGGTTTCTGTAAGTTGATGTAGCTGGTGTTCACTGATACAGCTATAACCAAGTTTTAGCTGTAAATTAGGAATCAGAGAACACAGGTTAGCATTACCGCAGCGTTCACCATAACCATTTATAGTCCCTTGTACCATTTTTGCACCTGCCATCACTGCTGCTATAGCATTAGCAACTGCCATTTCCGAATCATTATGAGTATGTATTCCTATGTGGGGGATTGGTGATTGGTGATTGGTGATTGGTGATTGGGTAAGAGTTTTTTCTGTATTTCCTATTTCCCTGACGACAACTGAGACAATTTGAGAAACTTCATGGGGTAAAGTTCCGCCATTGGTATCACATAAAACTAACCATTCCGCCCCTGCTTTTGCTGCTGTTTTGATTGTTTGTAAAGCATAATGAGGATTTTGCTTATAACCATCAAACCAATGTTCAGCATCATAAATTACACGCCGTCCTTGAGAGATTAAATACTCAATCGTGTCGCGGATCATGGCTAAATTTTCATCCAGACTGGTCTTGAGTCCTTCTATAACGTGCAAATCCCAAGATTTTCCAAAAATTGTCACCCAGCGTGTACCAGCCGCCAAAATCGCTTGTAACATGGGTTCATCACTGGCTTGGGTATGAGGACGACGGGTGGAACAGAAGGGAACTATTTCCGCTTGTTTGAGGGGGTTTTCTTGGAGTTGCCAGAAAAACTGGACATCTTTAGGATTCGCTCCTGGCCAACCACCTTCAATAAATGGTATACCTAGTTGATCTAGTCTGTGGGCAATGCGTAATTTATCTTCTATAGACACTGATAAACCTTCCCGTTGAGTACCATCACGGAGAGTAGTGTCATATAACCAAATTTGAGGAGAGGTGGTTTTGCTCATAAGTTGTGATTGATGATTGGTAGGTAATTGGTGATTGGTAATTGGTAATTGGTAATTGGTGATTGGTAATTGGTAAATTTATTTCTGTCACCTGTCACCTGTTACCTGTTTTAATTTAGTTTGGTAATTTAAATATGCCGAAAGTTGTAGCTCAAGGTAAATTAATTGAGTGTGAAAACAAAGCCAATTTAAGAAAAGTGCTGCTAAAAAATGGTGTTGACCTCCATAACGGTGGTTCTCAGGTAATAAACTGTCGGGGTATTGGCAGTTGTGGTACTTGTGCGGTTAAGGTAGAAGGCGAAGTGTCCGCAGCAAATTGGCGTGATCGAACGCGGCGATCGCTTCCTCCCCATTCTCCTACATCTGATTTGCGTTTAGCTTGTCAAACTCAGGTTTTAGGAGATGTGAAAGTTACAAAATTTGATGGTTTTTGGGGTCAAGGTTCTCAGATAGTTTGGACACCAGAAGGTTAAAAAGGAGACAAAACAAGATGGGTAGATGGACTCCCTTAATTTTAATGGCTGGAGGCGTGGCAATTTTACTAGGTACGTTACTTGGTATTAATTTTCCGATGGGTGGACAACAAACTGCTAATGTTCCTCCTGGAAGGAGAGAGTCTAGTGTCTTGCCAGCCAATATTAATGTTAATAGCACTGCCAGTAGGGATGATTCAACCGCTGCTAACAGAAATAACACTGAAACCTCCAACACTAACAGAAATGATTTTTCTGATGATACTCGCCGCACCAGTGTAGCTCAAAGTAATGCCAATACTACGCCTACAGGTTCTGGTGATAGTACACAAGGCTCAAATAATACTGATACTGATACTTCTACTTCTGCAACAGATACTAGCTCAAATTCAGGTACTATCGATCAAGATAAACAACCTATTCGCGCTTTATGGTAATGGGGATTGGTGATTGGTGACTGGGGACTGGGGACTGGGGACTGGGGACTGGGGACTGGGGACTGGGTAAAAACAACTATCAACTATCAACTATCACCAATCACCAATTAATAATCCTGATAGGTTATTAGTTATGTACTAATGACTAATAACTATTGACTGATGACTAGCGACGTTTTAATTATTGGTGGTGGCATTATCGGGTTGGCTTGCGCTGTTGAGTTAAAGTTGCGGGGTGCAAATGTTACTGTCGTTTGCCGTGATTTTACTGCCGCAGCCAGCCATGCAGCCGCAGGAATGTTAGCCCCTGATGCGGAAAATATCGCCGATGCTGCTATGCTTGATTTGTGTCGGCGATCGCTCTCTTTATATCCTGACTGGATTAGTAAATTAGAAGAGTTAACAGCCAAAAAAGATTTAAACAATACAGGTTATTGGCCTTGTGGCATCCTCGCCCCAGTATATCAGGAGGCAGGGGAGAAAAAGGAATTTATTCCCAATCACCAATCACCAGCTTATTGGTTAGATAAAGCAGCTATTCATGAATATCAACCGGGGTTAGGCGCTGATGTGGTTGGTGGTTGGTGGTATCCTGAAAATGGTCAGGTTGATAATCAAACTTTGGTGAAAGTGTTGCGGACTGCGGCTGAGTCTTTGGGTGTATCATTCAAAGATAGTGTGACAGTTGAGGCGATCGCCCAGCAACAAGGGCAAGTTATCGGTATCCAAACTAACATAGGTTTTCTTAGGGCTGACCATTATCTTTTAGCTGCTGGTGCTTGGTCTAATCAATTATTACCGTTAACAGTGCATCCCCGCAAAGGTCAAATGTTGCGGTTGCGAGTACCGGAATTTCTGACAGAATTACCTTTAACAAGGGTTTTATTTGGTGAAAATATTTACATTGTTCCCCGTCGTAACCGTTCTATTGTTTTAGGTGCTACCAGTGAAAATGTCGGTTTTACTCCCGATAACACACCAGCAGGTATTCAAAGCTTACTGGAAGCTGCAACCCGTCTTTTTCCCCAATTAGCAGATTATCCCATCCAAGAAATGTGGTGGGGTTTTCGTCCTGCTACTTCCGATGAATTACCGATTTTAGGCGAAAGTCATTGTAGCAATTTAACTTTGGCTACTGGTCATTATCGCAATGGAATTTTACTTGCACCAGTCACAGCAAATTTAATTGCAGATGTGATTTTGTCACAAACAACCGATCCGCTTTTAACTCATTTCCATTATTCCCGCTTTCAAAATACACCCGTTCCCACTCAGTCATCTACTACAACATCCATGCTTACCCATCCTGCTAATTTCACTAACGGACATAGTAAAAATTTATCTATTCAACCTGCGGAATTTAACTTACAAGATTCAGGTTTAGTTATTGCTGGCAAAATCTTTCAATCTCGCTTGATGACAGGAACAGGAAAGTATCGCAGTATTGAAGAAATGCAGAAAAGTGTTGCTGCTAGTGGTTGTCAAATTGTTACCGTTGCTGTCAGAAGGGTACAAACTAACGCCCCTGGACATGAAGGTTTGGCAGAAGCTTTAGATTGGGGTAAAATTTGGATGTTGCCTAATACTGCTGGTTGTCAAACTGCGGAAGAAGCGATCCGGGTGGCACGGTTAGGACGGGAAATGGCGAAGTTATTAGGACAGGAAGATAATAATTTTGTCAAGTTAGAAGTTATACCTGATGCTAAATATTTGTTGCCTGATCCCATTGGTACTTTGCACGCGGCGGAACAGTTGGTAAAAGAAGGTTTTGCGGTATTGCCTTATATTAATGCTGATCCCATGTTAGCAAAGCGATTAGAAGAAGTTGGTTGTGCCACTGTGATGCCTTTAGCTGCGCCTATTGGTTCAGGACAAGGGTTGAAAACTACCGCCAATATTCAGATTATTATTGAAAATGCCAAAGTGCCGGTGGTGGTAGATGCGGGTATTGGTGCGCCTTCAGAAGCTGCACAAGCGATGGAATTGGGTGCGGATGCGTTGTTAATTAATAGTGCAATCGCCCTAGCTGAGAATGCACCTGCAATGGCTTATGCAATGGCTTTAGCAACTGTAGCCGGTCGCATAGCTTATTTAGCGGGAAGAATGCCAATTAAAAACTATGCTAGTGCGAGTTCACCTTTAACGGGAACTATTACTGCTTAATTTGGTATTAGATATTTAGAAATGTAAAGACGTTGCATAAAACGTCTTTACAAAGTTTTAATATTTTATACCGTTTCTTTATGAGACTGCGCTAAATTTGCAAACCTCTTTCTTTGTGTTCTTTGCGTCCTTTGCGGTTAGTCATATAATTTAGCGCATCTTCATAGAAAATTAGTATTAGCCATTAGTTTAGTAGGGGCCAAGCATTCGGGTGATAACTCATCGCTGAAACCATTGATATTTTGTCAGAATGCTTCGCCCTGATGATTAATGCAATAAATCGATCTTCTAGAATAATTTTTTCCATACAACCTCATCTAAAAATAGTATAATATTAAGTGATTTATTGATATCAAACCCCTGAAAAAATAGCCAACAAAAATCAATTATGAAAAATCTCTGGAATGATCAAGAAGCAGCCCAATATCAAGGAGAATTAGAACTGCGAGTATATACATCTCGTCTCTTAGGAAAAAATCCTGCTTTAGTTTTACATGGAGGAGGAAATACTTCTGTCAAAATCAAAGAAAAAAACCTAGTAGGAGAAATAGAAGAAATCCTTTATGTAAAAGGTAGTGGTTGGGACTTAGCAACCATAGAAAAAGAAGGTTTTGCTCCCGTGAGAATGTCTCATTTATTAAAATTAGCTAAACTACCAGCTTTATCTGATCCTCAGATGGTAAATGAGCTAAAAACTCAAATGACCATTGCTACAGCCCCTTCGCCTTCAGTGGAAACAATTCTCCACGCTATCTTACCCTACAAATATGTAGATCATACCCATGCAGATGCCATTGTCACTATTACCAACACTCCCAAAGGTTGCCAAAAAATTAAAGAAATTTATGGGGATAAAGTTGTCATAATTCCCTATATTATGCCAGGGTTTGATTTAGCCAGAATTTGTGGTGAAAAATTCCCACTAGAAGCAGGAGAAAACACCATCGGCATGGTTTTGATGAATCATGGTATTTTCTCTTTTGGAAACACTGCTCAAGAGTCTTATGAAAGAATGATTTCACTGGTGAGTGAAGCCGAAGAATATTTACAGAAAAATCAAGCCTATTCTCCTACTCCCAGTGGTGTGATTGCAGAAAAATCTTTAGCTCCTACTTTAGCAAAATTACGTCATAGACTATCAAAAAAAGCAGGTTTTCCGGTGATTTTATCCAGTCATCGAGAATCTAAATATATTGCTTTTGCTAGACGAGAAGATATTGCTGTAATTTCTCAACAAGGTCCGGCTACACCAGATCATGTAATTCGTACTAAACGCCTGCCTTTAATTGGTCAAGATATCGAAGCTTATAGTCAAGCTTATCAAGACTATTTTAAAACCTATTCCAGTCCTGAACATACCATATTAGATACCATTCCCAGAGTAATCCTTGATCCAGAATTAGGACTATGTACAATTGGCAAGGATATTAAAGCAGCAAATATTGTTGCCGACATCTATGATCATACCATTGATATCATCGAAACTGCCACCAATTTAGACCAATATCAAGCTTTATCAGCCAAAGATATTTTTCAAGTAGAATATTGGGATTTAGAGCAAGCAAAATTAAAAAAATCAGGAAAAGAACCCCCTTTTACTGGAGAAATTGCCTTAGTTACAGGAGCAGCTTCTGGAATTGGTAAAGCCTGTGTAGAATCTCTTCTAAAAAGAGGGGCTGCGGTTGTGGGTTTAGATATTAATTCTCAGATTGAAACCCTTTATAAACGTCCTAATTTTTTAGGAATCACCTGTGATGTAACCGATGAAAATGCAATTACTCAAGCTCTAGAAACAGCTATTGGTAAATTTGGCGGTTTAGACATCTTAATTCTGAATGCTGGCATCTTTCCTCGTGGTTGTCATATTAAAGATTTATCAACCCAGGAATGGCGTAAGGTAATGGATATCAATTTGGATGCTAACTTAATTTTAATGAGAGAAAGTCATTCCTATTTAAAATTAGCACCTAAAGGCGGTAGAGTAGTCATAATTGGCTCGAAAAATGTCTATGCACCTGGAGTTGGTGCAGCAGCATATTCGGCTTCTAAAGCTGCGTTAAATCAATTAACAAGAGTTGCTGCTTTAGAATGGAGTCAAGATAAAATTCGCATTAATTCTGTACATCCAAATGCAGTTTTTGATACGGGAATTTGGACAGAAGAAGTATTAAATTCTCGTGCTGCTGCTTATGGTTTAACGGTAGAAGAATATAAAACTAATAATCTGCTGCAAGTTGAAATCACTAGCCATGACGTAGCCGAATTAGCTGCGGAAATGTGTGGTAGTTTATTCATGAAAACAACTGCTGCTAATATTCCCATTGATGGAGGGAATGAAAGAGTGATTTAGTGATTTAGTGATTGAGGATTGATATCGGATTACCATAGTAGGAGGAGGAGACAGGAGGTAAAAATGTGGGCTGTATTTGATTTTTGCAGAAAATTAGATATTCTAGTTTGTCTCAAAACTTCCACCCTGTCTTCCATGCCCAAATTTGAAAGTCTAATTATTAGCAAAAGATACGGGCGTATGACAATAAGCCCGCATTCTTTTTTCAGCCAATGGGAGTTTGCATCTATGTTTAAATCAAAATGATGGGTTATTAACCCACTCTACAAAACTACACATTCAATGGTTGTCTAGTATTCACAGGCTGATAATGTCCATTACTTTCCACTGGTACAGGTTTGACCATCTCTTTCCCTGTAATTAATCTTGCGCCACGATTGCGGGTAAAATAATTCCAAACCCATTGAATCATGACTACTAATTTGTTATCAAATTCAATCAGGAAGTAGATGTGAATAAATAACCAGAAAAACCAAGCTAGGAAACCTTTAAGTTTTATAAACCCTAAGTCCACAACGGCGGCGTGTTGCCCAATCATTGCTAAACTGCCTCTATCCACATAGTTAAATTGGGGTAGGGTTTCACCTTTGATGCGTTTTTGTACGAGCTTGGCTACATATTCCCCTTCTTGCATGGCTACTGGCGCAACTCCAGGTAGGGGTTTTCCGTTTTGATGGGCAAAATTCGCTAAGTCTCCCACTACAAAAATATTAGAGTGTCCTTTAATACTGAGGTCTGGTTCAACTATCACACGACCAGCGCGATCGCATTCTGCCCCAGTCTTATCCATTAACACTTTACCCATTGCGGAAGCTTTGACACCAGCCGCCCACAATACGGTTTTGGAAGCAATAGTTTTTACTTCGTCACCTTGCTTAATCGTAACAATATCATTTTCAATATTAGTTACCAGGGTTTTGGTTTGCACATCTACACCCAAAGCTTCTAAAGATGCTTGCGCTTCTTGGGATAATTCTGGTGCGAAGGGAGGGAGAACTCTGTCTAAACCTTCTAGCAATAAAACTTTAGTTTCTGAGGTGTCAATGTTGCGGAAGTCTTCTTTGAGGGTTTGGGTGGCTAATTCGGCGATCGCCCCCGCTAATTCTACCCCAGTTGGACCACCACCCACAATTACAAAAGTTAACAAAGCCCGACGTTTAGCAGGATCGCTTTCTTTTTCCGCTGCTTCAAACGCCATAAAAATCCGCCGACGCATTTCAATGGCATCTTCTACGGTTTTTAAACCCGGTGCAAACTCTTCCCAGTTATCCTTGCCAAAATAAGAGTGCTTCGCACCTGTAGCGACAATCAAAGTATCATAGGGTACGGTTTCACCACCCACCATCACCTTTTGTTCTGTGGTGTCAATATCATTCACCTCACCCAGCAAAACAGTGGTATTTTTGCTCTTGCTGAGAACAGAACGCAAGGGAGAAGAAATATCTGCTGGAGACAAAGCACCAGTAGCTACTTGGTACAACAGAGGTTGAAACAGGTGAAAATTCCGTTTATCTATCAGCGTCACGTTGACATTAGCTTTAGCTAGTGCTTTAGCCGCATATAGTCCACCAAAGCCACCACCAACGATAACTACCTGATGAGGTGGTTTTCTATCATGTAAATCAACCATAAGAATTGTTTCCTTGTATTACTGATGCTGTAACTATTCTTAACATTTTTGTATCAAAGTTGTCACAAATTTTTCTGTCTATTTGGAACTTCTGACAAAAAAGGGAAAGTAGTGGAGGTGACTGGTGACTGGTGACTGGTGACTGGGGACTGGGGACTGGGGA